>JBEISW010000079.1:0-8635 GCA_040375215.1 Crocinitomicaceae bacterium
AAACTTCAAGAGTGGTAAGATTCAAATCACTGACATACTTTTTATAAGCGTCAATTTTGTTTCTTACAACAAAAGCTTCAAACAATGTTCCTCCCAAATAAACTTTCATTCCAGCATCATGGTAAAGCTTGATTTTTTCTTTCAATGTGTTGCTGAATGCAGATGTGCCAAAACCTAATTTTACCAAATCCACATAATCTCCTGAGGAATTGATGAGGTCTTCAGCTTGTCTGATGGAAAGCCCTTTGTCCATGACCATGGTTAAACCTTCTTGTCTTGGTCTTGAGGGTCTTTGAGGTATAAAGTCTAATTCGTAATTCATTTTTTTAATTGTCAAAAAATTGTTTTTTGTTTTGATACACACTCCATTCCGCAATCAAAGGGAATAAAGGAATCAATTCTTCATATTCATTTTCATCTGAAGGCGTATAGGTAGCATTGAACCAATCCTCAGCTTGAAGCAATTGTTTGTTGTAATATAGCGCAATAACTTTTCGAGCTGAAAGCATTTTGCTGTTGGGAATAGCTGCCAATCCAGCTTCAATGATCATTAAAGCTTCTTGGAATTTCTCCATTCTCAAATGTATGTCAGCATATCCTGCCCATGACTCTTCATCGCTGGAATGTTGCTGAACAAGCGATTCTCCTATCTCAAGTGCGTCTTCAAAGAGATTGAGTTTACTCAACAATCTCATATAAACCAACGCATACTCATCATTATTGGGGTCAAATTCAAAGGCAATGCGTGCAAATGCCAAGGCCTCGACATGTTGCTCTTTGAAATCCATTACCACGGCCATGCCCAAATAGGCATCAGCACAACGATCGTCCAATTGTATTGCCTTTTGATACAATTCTTGCGCCTTTTCCACTTCTTCCAATTTCTCGTAGCATTCACCCATGTGACAAAACGTGGTGGCATCAGGTGGCTCTAAATGAAAAGTAGATTCAAGTGTTTTTATGGCTTCAGCGTATTGCTTGTTCTTGAATTGCGCCTGCGCCTTGTTGATTAGGGCAGGAGCAAAGTCTGGCATGATGGCAGTACTGAATTCATAGGATTCAATACTGGCTTCAAACTGTTCTAAGTGTTGCTGGAGATTCCCCAAGCAATACCAAGCAGGAAATGAAAAAGGACGATCATCCACCAAAGTCTCAAAAAAGGTTAGCCCTTCTGCCATGCGATCTGTGCTTTCATAGCAATAAGCCAATTCGTAAAGCAGTGTCTCGCTTTCTGGACGGTGCATGATGACTTTCTTCAATAATGCAATTGCGCGATCTACTTTATTGGCATTTTGATATTCCAGTGCCAATTCCAAAGCTATATCGTCATAGTTTTCACCGTCTGACATTTCAATGGCTTGCTCTAAATAATGGATGGCTTTGTCATGCTCATGGAGTTGACTGTAAACTACTGAAATGGCCATGAACCAATCTAACTTCTCTTCCTCCCAACTTTCAGCCTTTTTTAGAATCAGCAGCGCCTTGTGCAGTTGCCCCATTCCAGTATAGATTTCACCTTCCCTGATCAAAAGTCCAAGGTGATGGGGAAACAAGGATTTGGCATGCTCAATGACTTGCAAGGCTTTGCTGAATTGAAAGTGATCGCTGTAGTAAAAAGCCAAATCTTCCAACTCTTCCAAATCAAAATAAAATGACTTGTTCTCCTTGAGCATTTGCTCAAAGCGATTCAAGATTTGACGAAATTCATCCGATAAAAAAGACTCTTCTGCCATGAATATTATCTCCCACTCAAAGATAGGGACTCATGGGCTGTATCTAGCCATAAAACTAATCAACATATGTGAAAAATTCTTTAGTACTTCAACCAGTAATACAAGATTTTGATGTACTCATTGTTGGTGTATATCAAACCACTCTCTGAGGTCCACCAACTTTCAGGGTTGAAATCCTTCTCGTAGGCGCCAAAGAACTTGACATCAATCTGCGCAGATTGGAACAGGGGTTCAAACGTTCTTCTGAGTCTTCTCAGGTGATACTGCCCAGAAACAATGGTGATTTGATCGATATCATTTTTTTTGCAGTAGTCCAGCAATAGATCCGCTTCTTCCTTTGAGCTGGTTCCTTTTTCCAATTTTTCAATGCGAAACGAATCCACCCCCAAATGCGTCATGCACTGCTTGGTCAATTGAGCCTCCGTGGTAATGATGCCAACTGCGGCCAATTGGCTGGGTCTATTTCCCCCTGTAACAATAAATTTCGAATTGGATTTTTGTTGGGCTAACCAAGCGGCTGCTCTTCCCCGCTCTGCGCTGTTTCCTCCTAAAACGGCGTAAACAGCGGAGTGGTATGTAGCGTCATCTGCAACCAAATAGTAACCAATAGACTTGAGTATGGTGAATCGGTTTATGAAAGTTAAAGCCATGCTCAAGAATATCACAGAGGAAATGATCCAACGTTTCTTCTGGTAGAACTTTCTATTTGACTTTACTATTTCAATGTTATCCATGGAGCAAATAATTCATTCAATTTAACTGACGTCATATCAATTCCTACGCGCTGCAGGGCATTCATGGCATGGATAATTTCGTTTTTTTGAATGACGTTTTTGTTGTGGTGCCATTCTTGCTCAGATAGCCATTTTTGGGCATTTTCCGGGGACAGTTGGAATTGCTTGCTGATCTCAACCGGAGTATTGGGATCATGTAAAAAGCTTCGAACTTGGACTGCAATTGCTTCCAGCATCAAAAGCAGTTGTGCCGAATGTTTTTGGATACAACGATCACTGGCCACTACCAAGAAGCTGGACCATGGAGCATTGAATTCACCAATTTTTTTGCATTGTCCACGCTCTACAAAAGGCAGCGTCATCCATTTTTCCCAATAAAAATAATCACAGTCTTCATCTAGCGATGCAATGCCATCTTCCAAATGATGAATAACCTTGAATTGGTCATCCCGCAATGTATTCCCAAGCATTTCACTGTGAATCAGCGGCATCAAATGTGAACCAGAACCTTTGCGGCTTACAGCAACTTTGGTAGTTGTGTCAAAAGTCAATTCATTCTTTTTATTAGAATAGATTCCCCATTGCAAAGGAGTCTCAATATAACATTGGATGATTTTGGCTTTTAATCCTTTTTGGAAAGCAGCTAAAAAACCTTCTGTTAATAGGATGGCGACATCCAAATCCCCACTTTGCAAGGCTTGGGTCATTGCTCCAGTGCCTCCAGGGAAAAATATCCAGTTGGTATCTATACCAATACTTTGAAATTTCTGTTTTTGAAATGCTTGTATCCAAGGCATGTTGAAATGCTCAGGAACACCGCCAATTTTTAAAAATGATGTCTTTTCCATCAATAGCCTCCCTGCCATTTTCGGATGAACCATTCCGTGGCAAAAGACAATACGATGACGACAAGAATTGGCCACCAATCTATCCATTCTTCTCTATTGCTTTCATCAAAAGCAACAGAAACAAAATTCTGCTGTTGTCTTAGCTTGATTTCAAGTGAGTCCAATCCATTGGCTGTAAAGAACGTTCCTTTGGTTTCTTTGGCCAAACTTTTCAGAACATCATGATTGGCCCAGGTATTCATCATCTCCAATTGGACATTTTCTACAATGAAACTTCCTGCTTGGGTTAGCTTTTGAGCTCCATTGTTGGCTTGCGCTTGGTAACGGTAACTTCCAGGTTCTAATAACCCCAACTCCAATTGATAGCCATTGCTGCTTGGTACAAAAGGAAAGTCACGTTTTTCTCCTTGCTCATTCCATACAACCAATTGAATGTTTTGACCCAATAATGGCTTCATGCTTTCATCATACAAGTTGGCTTGAAAGACAACGGGTTGGTTGTACGACCAATTTTTCTTGGTGTTTACTTTAAACAAATGATCTCTGTTCTTGTCCACTAGGTATTGCGCCCATGATCCAATCATCTCATCAAAAGCTTCGTGATTCTTAGATTGAATAAAATTGGTCATGCGCCACCGCCAAATTCCTTCACCCAAAACAAAACCTATTTTGGCAACATCAGCGGATTGAAAAGCAACCAAAGGAACCCCCGTATTCAAATTGCCCATTTGTTGCTGAAAATATGGCGTGATTCCAGGAGATAAAGAGAACTTTCCAAAAGGAATACTCAACGGAGGCCATTGATGGCTCTGAGATTGGATGCTTGGGGGTATTTGGAAAAAATTGAATTTGCTATCTATGGATGGTGTTCGTTCCTCGCGATTGCCATTAGCGCCTTGAAGGTTGATTCCGGTTTGAAGCAAATTGAATAAGCTAGCTTGAGTGCTTTGACCCCAGATGAATAAACAAGGATTTTTGTTGGCCAACAAATTGTTGATTGATGCTACTTGTTGCGCTTGATTGGGTAGACCATGAAATATTGTAAGTCCATCGCCAGTTCCTTTTCCTTTCCATTCGTCAACCGGAATATATTCAGCCATAAAGGATTCTGAATGGTTGATGGATTGCATCAAGGCTTGAATGTCTGGATGCGGCGCTGCACCTACAATCAATATTTTTTGCCGATCATCCAAGACTTCAATAAAACAATCGAAATGATTGTTGGTCGTATTTTTTTCACCTTCTAAAACAGAAACATCTATGGTGTAATGCTGAACCCCAAGTTGTTTGGATTGTGTATTGAATTGGATGGAATGAAAAGTGCGTTTTCCATCAGGAATGATGTTTTGTTTTTCAATGATTTGACCTTTGCTCTTCAATACAACTTCCAATGGTTGTCTTTGAGACAATCTCGTTTCAATGTTTACTAAAATTGGAAATTCGTTCCCGAGAAATGTATTCTTATTGCATTGAACATCACTAATGAAAACATCCTTGTACATGTTGGTGTCTCCAATTCCTATGGTGTGAATAGGAACTTGAAGATTTTGGGCAGCGTAAATGGGGTAGTTTCCTTCATTGAACAGTCCATCTGTTACCAATACAACTGCTGCAAGGTTTCTTCCTGCGTAGCGTATGCCTATTTTTTCCAAAGCAGCAGACATATTGGTACTTGCTCCTTTGGCATTGAGGGAATCCCAGCTGTTGGACAAATCGCCATCAAAAGTGTAATAAGCTACTTCTGATTGGTCATTGATAGATGAGATTTTTTGAGTCAATTGATCTCTCCATTCAGGATTCTTTTGAAGAAAATCTTGAATGGACATGCTGTTGTCATGTACAACAACGGTAATTGGTTTTTCTACGGTTTGTTGATGGGTCTCGGTTATTGGTCGGATGAGCAGGAAGCCAAGAAAGGTTACTCCAATAAATCGAACCAAAGCCAATAAATAAATGGTGTTGATGGAATATCGCTTGCGCCTTTTTTCTCTCCAATATGAAGCGCCTGCTAGGATAATGCCCAACAAGAAACACAGCCAGAGCCAAAGTGGCGAATATGTAGTATATATGGACAATTTCTCTTGATTACATCAACATGCCACCGCAAACATGAAGCGTTTGGCCTGTAACGTAGGCACTCATGTCACTGGCCAAAAATAAAGTTACGTTGGCAACGTCTTCAGTGCTTCCTCCTCTTTTCAAAGGAATAGTATCTCTCCATTTTTGAACAACATCTTCCGCTAACGCACCTGTCATCTCCGTTTCAATAAATCCTGGAGCAATGGCATTGCAACGGATATTTCTTGAACCCATTTCAGCAGCCATGCTTTTGGTAAAACCAATAATGCCGGCTTTGGAAGCTGCGTAGTTGGCTTGACCTGCATTTCCTTTAACACCAACCACAGAGCTCATGTTAATGATGGATCCACTTTTGGCTTTCATCATAGGCTTGATAACAGCTTTGCTTAGGTTGAATACTGACTTCAGATTAACGCGAATCACCTCGTCCCACTGCTCCTCACTCATTCTCATCAGTAACGTATCTCTAGTGATGCCGGCATTGTTCACCAACACATCAACGGTTCCAAATTCAGCAACCACAGCATCAACCAAGGATTGTGCTGCTTCAAAATCCGCAGCATCACTCTTGAATCCCTTGATTTTTGTTCCAAATGCGCTGAGTTCTTGTTCCAAAGCTCTAGCTTTCTCATCTGATGAAGCATAAGTAAATGCAACATTCGCTCCTTGCTGAGCAAATAATGTAGCAATGCCTTTTCCAATACCTCGAGACGCACCGGTGATGATAGCAACTTTTCCGTCTAGTAATTTCATTTCTTTTTCGTTTGAGCAAAGATAAGCATTCGTTTTTTTAACGCATCTTGATTTTGTTTCTTCCTAACTCCAATGTTCCTTGGTGCTCCATTTTTTTCAATAGTCGGGAGATGACCTCACGCGAGGAATGCAATTCACTCGCTATTTCTTGGTGTGTAATCTGAATTACTCCATCAGGAGATTTGGCTGTTTTTTCCTTGAGCCAGCGCTCCAAACGATCATCCAATTTTTGAAAAGCAATGCTATCAATGGTATTGAGCAATTCTTCAAAACGACGCTGGTAAGTCCTCATGATAAAATGCTTCCAACTGGGATATTGGTTACTCCATTCATCCATGATCCTTGTTGGTAGGGCAATCAATTTGGTGTCTTCCTCTGCAACAGCCCTTACCGAGCTTTTAGCATCCCCCATGCAACAGGTAATGGACATGGCGCAAGTTTCGCCTGGATGAACATGATAGAGTAATAGCTCTTTCCCGTCGTTGTCTTCGCGTAAAATCTTGAGTGATCCACTCAATAGGAGAGGCATCATTTTAATGTATTGTCCTATGTCTATCAGAATCTCACCTTCAGGAATTTCCATGATTTGCCCTGTTTCTGAAATGGCATCTTTGACGTTTTTTTCATACAGATCACCAAAGGTTGCATTCAACTGTTGAATGTCTTCTGATTCTATGGTTCTTGTTTTCATGATTGACAAATTTGATGAATCAATTGACTCATTTTTTCGGTTAGATTTTTTCTGCTGTAGGCAGAAACATCAACGTCATTGTTTTGCAGTATGCCTGTTTTTAAAAAAACACTATGCCAATTCAACAATTGATTTTTAATCGTCTCTACTTCATCAAAATCAAAACAGAATCCGGCTCCTGACTTTTGAAGAATGGCGTTCATTTCTCCATCCTTTGGGCCAATCGCCAATATCGGACGCTTTGCTGCTAAATACTCAAAGAATTTCCCAGTTAAAATACTCTTGGCATTGCCACTGTTATTTACCAGAAGAAGTAGGATTTGGCTGCTTTGTTGAACCCTTATCGCATCATGGTGAGGAAGGTATTCTTGTAGGGTACTGTGGTCTTTTAAGTCAAATTTTTCTAACGATTTTCTGACTGAGATGTCCACCTTTCCAACCAATTTGATGGATAGGTTGTTTTTGAATTGCTCATCTTGTTGACAAGCAAGTTGTATTGCTTTCCAAAGATTGTCATGGTTTCTGGATTTTGGAATACTGCCTACATGCACCAATTCAAACTTGGAGTGGGGAGTAATTCCTTCAGGAAATTCTTCATCATATCCATTGGGAATCCACTCACAAGATCGAGCACCCTTTTGTGTGAAGTCTTTTTGATCGTTGCTCGTTACAGTGGTTACCATATCTGCGGATTGCAATACTTCTAGTTCCAGGCGATGGTGTTTTTTATCTGCCCAACGTGTGAGCATCAATTGATCGTAAAAGTCTATATTGGTCCATGGATCTCTGAAGTCTGCCAACCAAGGAACATTGCATTTCTCCTTGACGCCTTTGGCAATCAAATGCATGCTATGAGGCGGACCAGTTGATACAAGGGCATCAACAGGGTTTTCCTTTATGTATTGGGTTAAAAATTTGATGGAGGGTTGTATCCAGAAACAACGGGCATCAGGAATGAAAAAATTTCCACGGACCCAAACCCCAATACTTTCAGATTTTTTTGGTTTTTCAGTTTCACTTAAAAAACCAGTATTGATTTTCTCAGAGGGTTTAACACCAACCCAGCGCTTATACCAAGAGTATGGTTCCCATATGGGCTGCTTAATGACGGTGATTCCCTCTGGAATATCATGGATCAAACTTTCATCCATCACAGGCATCTCTGGATTGGAGGGCGTGTAAATGATGGGCTCGATGCCAAATGTTCTGAAGTACTTGACAAATTTTAACCAACGTTGCACACCGGCTCCTCCAGACGGTGGCCAGTAGTAGGTGATAACTAAAACTTTTTTCATTGATTAGAACGGCAGCAAATGTGGCTTCCAAGTGACTTTGGCTGTCGTAGGTTCTCCCGGAATAATATTCAACATGGCGGTTACCATACACTGCTTGCGCAAAACTACTTCTGGTCGCAATGGATGTCTTACACTGAAAGTCATCTCAATTTGTAAATTACCATAGACTAAATCTTTTGGATTGACCATTGCCTTAATCACAGGACCTGTTACAGTTTCGCTTTCGAGTCTTCCCATTGCATCATCAATGAGCATGACAATGTTTACTCCATCTTCAGCAAATTCATACTCACCCAAATCCATTTCAAAGAACACTTCAACAGGACCTTCACCAACCACCACATCTTCAAATACAATGTTTTCTCCTTGCGGTATGACATTGCCTCCAAATGCCAAAGCATCAGATGCAACAAACGGTAATGTTTTGGTATTCCCTTTTTTTGCATTCACATAGCGCAGCAACTCATTGTCTTGCTCAATGATATAGGCTGTGTTGTCAATC
>JBEISW010000265.1:0-3228 GCA_040375215.1 Crocinitomicaceae bacterium
CCCTATTGTCCAATGTCGTGTACCAATTGTACAACTTACCATAAGTCACATCGTTGGCGGGGTCATTGTTATAAATGGCAAAAGCTCCACGTGTTGTTGATTCCCAAGCCGCATTGTCTAATCCTGTTGGAATGGCATCCCCATTTCGATATTGATCTGTCGCCAAATTATCCGCAAACCAGCACTGCCCGCCTATTTCTACCAAGTCATAGGTGCGACCATCATAGGTCAATGACGTTTGCCCGTTACAACCTGCTACACTAATAAACTCATTGGCGCATGTTGTATTTCCAGGCAACACAATACTTCCTAATCCACTTGTCGTATTATTTCCACCCCCTCCATTGTTGGCATTGGCCGCACTAATACCTGGGACAATTATAAAATTCCCATTGGCCAAATACAATGTATCTCCTGCCAAAGAAACACTTGAAAACCCATTGGATGCACTTTGAGCGTTTACGGCATAACTGGAACTGGAACTGTGCAAGGCATAAGGAACACTCATCAACTGCTGCGTGCCCATCTCAATGTATCCACTTCCATAATCAGCCTCAATCTGGATAAATTTCGTTGTGTTTGACCAAACGATTCCCGAAAAAGTCCCCTGAACAACGGTTCCGTTTCCAAAAACTGTGTTGATTAATCCAAAATTATTTGTAGTCAAACTTTGTGTTTCTTGATATTCAACCGCACCATTCATAGCATTTTGATGTAAGGTGAATCTAACGGATACAGCCGCGTTCAAGAGTGGTGATCCATCGTTGCCTCTTATCATCGCTTGGTAGGGGATGCCCAAGGGAGACTGGGAATGAAGGGATGGGGAAACAAAAAGAGCGAGAAACAGAAACAGAATGGGAATGTGTTTTTTCATGGTCTTGGTTTATAGCTCAAATATAAGGGAAACAGAATGAGAAGCAGAATGAAAAACTGAAAGACAATGAAATTGATACTGAATAGCGAAACATTTATAGAGAATGGAATTGAGGGAATACATGCTTAACTCCTTTCACATTACTCATAACTCAAGACTCAAGACTCAACCCTCCTTCTCAATCCAGCCTATCTCTCTCAGATGCGCAACAATTTCTGGGATCATGGGTTTGATTTTCTCAAACTTTGGAGAGGGTTGAAACTTGGCCGCAAGCATAGCATCATGCAAATCAACAGAAGGTTTTTACGTTGAACTTATCTCATTCTGCATATAACAAATTGAATCCATTCTGCCATCCAATACCATTGTGCATTGGCACACAGAATGAATATTGTACTCACCCGCAACTTAAAACATTTCAAGAGCGCCAAAATCCCGGTGATGACGGTTGAGGGATTTTTGGCGGGAGATTGAAAGGCGTTAAATCTTTGATTATTTTTTACATTAATGTATAAAAATCAATTACTTAGCCAAACGACTTAAACCGTATTAATTTTTGAGACAACGGATACTGAATCCGACTCGCTTACTGCCATCAATGTCCCGGCGAACAATAGTATCGTTATAGAGCAAGTTACGGTCCCAAGCCAAGTTATTATCGAACTCGGTACTACTCCACCAAGCTCCGTAAATACCAATAAATTGATTCAAGCCATCTAATTCGCGATAACCGCCAGAAACAGCGGTGAAACCACTGTTATTGGTAGCGCCTGTATTAGGAGAAGTCCAATTGGTGATGGACTTCATTGCACCGCCTACATTTGAGCCTCTATTACCAATCATCTCCTGATCAGCCACTGACATCCCCAAACTCCCCTCCAAATACATCCACTCGCAATCTGTGGGAACATGCCAACCTGTAGGACAAAGGCCTCTGCTGTCCACGGTGGTGTACCAATTGTACAACTTACCATACGTGGCATCGTTGGCGGGATCGTTGTTGTAAATGGCAAACGCTCCCGCGGTGGTGTTTTGCCATGTTGTGTTGTCCAATCCTGTTGCAATAGGATCTCCATTGCGGTATTGGTCCGTGGCCAGATTATCCGCAAACCAGCATTGCCCGGCAATTTCCACCAAGTCATAGGTGCGACCGTCGTAGGTCAATGAAGTCTGACCATTGCAACCTGTCACACTGATAAATTCATTGGCACAGGTTGTATTTCCTGGCAACACTTGAGCACCAAGGCCGCTAGTGGGGGTGTTGTTTGAGTTGATGGCAGTAATTCCAGGCACTATTATTCTCTGACTTCCTAGTATCAAGGTATCGCCCGTTGGGCTTAACGATACAAATGTATTCGATGAATACAAGGAATAAGGAACACTCAACATCGGCTGCGTTCCCAGATCTACATTTCCCATGATAACATGTAAAAACTTGTTGGCACCACCCCAATTAATATTGCTAAAATTACCTTGTGTGACAACACCATTGCCCACCACACAGGACACTAATCCTTGAGTGTTACTGGTTAGAGAATGGCTTTCTTGGTAAACGACAGTTCCGTTAGCGGTGCCGTCATGAATCATGAAAGTCAAACTCACTGCACTGCTGGCCATCACACTTCCGTCTGCGTTGCGCATTACTGCTTGGTAGGGAATGCCCAAATGAGACTGGGAATGAAGAGCAAGAGCGGGAAACAGAGCGAGAGCAAGAAACAGAATGGAAATGTGTTTTTTCATGGTCTTGGTTTATAGCCCAAATATAAGAAAAAAACAGAGCGGGAAACAGAGCGAGAGCATGAAATGCGATTCGCTATGTAGGGGCGAATTGACATTCGTCCGGATGGAATAAAGGATGCCCGAGCGAATTGAAATTCACCCAAAATGGATGAGGAGACATCTCCCCTCCTAGCGAAGCATCGCTATCGAACGAGGTGAGAGAAAGGAGGGGTGTCCCGCAGGGACGGGGTGGTCAGTGTTGATGCCTGATTTAGCTTGACCGTTTTTTTGTAAATCTTTTTTTACTTCAAGTCAGACCACCCCGTCTCGGCAAGCCGAGCCACCCCTCCTCGCGAAGCATCGCGACCGCTACGCGGTAGGAGGGGAGATATCGCAATGAAAAAACCATCCCATTCTAATCTGGAGCACTAATTTGCGGATTGACCCCGCGCCAGGGATGGGAGCGGCATCCTTTTGGAGAATGGAGCAAAGCGGAATGAACCAAAAGATACAGCGGTCAGCCCAGTGACCGATGGCGGAGCAAAGCGAAGCCAGCGGGCAGGCGCCAGAATCACAGGGATGAGGGGACAAGTGATGATGTGTTGCAATCGTATCTTATCTCCCAATTTACCGCG
>JBEISW010000238.1:0-3656 GCA_040375215.1 Crocinitomicaceae bacterium
ACAATGTTTAATATGCCACCGCCACCGCCCGAAGCATCATATTTAGCCGATGGATTGGTAATGATTTCAACTTTCTCAATAGCGTCTGCTGGAATCTGATCAATGGAAAGGGTAGTGGGTCGGCCATCCACAAAAATCTGAGGCGCTGTATTTCTGACACTTATATTTCCGTCTTGATCTACTTGAACTACCGGAATATTACGTAGCACATCTTCTGCCGTTCCTCCCGCATTGATGGCGTTTTTATCCACTTCATAAATGCTCTTGTCAAATTCTTTTCTGAAACCATTGGCATCATCTCGAACTTCCAAAACCTTCTGATCTTTTATTCCCAACTTAAGATTCCCCAAATCTTTTTCGATAGGAAAACCACCAGGGCTCAATTGAAAATTTAGCTTTTGCGTGTGGTAACCCACAAGACCTATCTCTATAACCAAAGCTTTTGAAACCGGTAATTTATCCACGCTAAAATCTCCATTGTGTTCACTCAATCCACCGCTGATCAATTGTCCTGAGGGGCTAACCACACGAATAACAACATACTCCAATGGTTTATTGGAAATACTGTCCAAAATTTTTCCATAAATCCGTCCAGTCATTACATCCTTTCTATCTCCTCCGCGTTCGCCTTGCTTAGGTTGGGCATAAACCGATACACTCATCCATCCCATCAACATTGCAAGCAGTAAATGAGATTTTCCTTTAACAATCAATTGTAAAAATGTCATATTACAAAGATAGTGGCAATCCAACTCGAACTCTTATTTTTGAACCAATGAAACCTATTCCTTTTTCCCCCCCTAGAATTGATGATAAAACAATCGATGCGGTTGTTGAGGTGCTTAAATCAGGTTGGATTACAACTGGACCAAAAACAAGAGGTCTTGAATCTAAGATTCAAAATTATATTGGTGGCGGCCCAGTTCTTTGTCTCAATGCATGGACCAACGCTGTTGAATTGGTCTTAAGATGGTGGGGTGTTGGACCAGGAGATGAAGTCATCATTCCCGCATATACATACGCCGCTACGGCCAATATTGTCATGCACGTTGGAGCAACGCCAGTAATGATTGATTGTGAAGAAGATGGTTTTTTAATAGATCTACAATTACTGGATAAAGCAATAAACGGAAAAACCAAGGTCATCATGCCTGTTGATTTCTCAGGTCTTCCTGTAGATTACAACGCAATTATGACACTGGCTGAAAAAAACCGAAATGCATTTTCTCCAAAAAATGATAATCAAGAAATGTTGGGTAGAATATTGGTCATTTCAGATGCTGCTCATTCATTTGGTGCCAAATACAACAGCAATCCAGTTGGAAGAGAAGTTGATGTCGCAGCATTTAGTTTTCATGCAGTTAAAAATTTTACAACAGCAGAAGGTGGTGCTTTGGTATTTAATCTCCCATTGCCTTTTGACAACGAGTCCATTTGGAAGAACATCAATCGCATGGCACTCCATGGTCAAACCAAAGACGCCTTATCCAAAACTCAAGCCGGTCAATGGCAGTATGACATCGTAGAAGCAGGATACAAATGCAACATGACTGATTTGCAAGCCGCCATTGGTTGGGTTGAAATGGACAGGTATGAATTGGATCATTTACCAAGAAGAAAGGATACTGCGTTAAGATACAACCAACATTTTGATAAGTATGATTGGGCTATTAAACCTGTATTTCAATACGGAATGGCTGAATCTAGTTATCACTTATACGCACTGCGTATCAGCGGATTTTCTGAAGAGCAAAGAAATGACTTAATTACTCATTTGGCTGAATTGGGTATTTCAACCAATGTGCATTTTCAGCCATTGCCAAGGTTGTCCTATTATAAAAACTTAGGCTGGAAAGAATCTGATTATCCAAATGCCATGAGGCAATTCCAAAATGAAATTTCTCTCCCCATCTATTTTGATTTAACTGACGAGCAAGTGGATTTAATTGCCAATAGCATAATTCAATACATGAGTCGATGAAACGACTGTTCGATTTTTTTTGCTCTTTGATTGGAATAATGATGCTATTGCCTTTTTTCCTGTTTATTGGTGTTTGGATTTTTATGGATGATTTTCATTCGCCATTTTACAAGCAAGAGAGAGTAGGGAAGAATGGAAAATTATTTTGGTTGCTCAAGTTTAGATCGATGCGCGTTCAATCCTCACAAAAGGTTCAATTGACCGTTGGAAAGGATCCTCGAATTACCAAGATAGGACATTTTATTAGAAAATATAAAATTGATGAATTGCCTCAATTAATTAATGTTTTAAAAGGAGACATGAGTTTGGTTGGGCCTAGACCAGAGGTTGTAAAATATGTCAATATGTACTCTGACGATCAAAAAGCAGTATTAAAAGTAAAACCTGGTATTACTGATTACGCCTCGTTGGAGTACTTCGAAGAAAGTGACTTGTTAGCCAAGAGCAATGATCCTGAAAAAACCTACATTTATGAAATAATGCCTGCTAAAATTCAAATTAATCTGAAGTACATTTCAAAAGCCAATGTTATGGAGGATATAAATATCATTTTTTTGACACTCAAACGCATTGTGTCTTGATAGGTATAGGATTAACTTTGCAACATGAGGAAACTATTGGTGTTGTGGTTGATGACCCTTGCTGCTTTACAAGGAAAAGCACAAAAACTAGAATCTGAACCCATTCATTATAAAAAAGAAAAGAAACTCACCAATGTGCGTCAACTGACCTTTGGTGGAAATAATGCTGAGGCGTATTGGTCACCCAATGGAGAGCGACTCATTTTTCAAAGTGATAATGCCAAATGGGGTGTTGGCTGCGATCAAATTTTCACTCTCAAAGTGGATGCTCCCGGGGATTCAACAAGGAAGAGGATGATTTCAACTGGAAATGGTAGAACTACTTGCTCTTGGTTTATGCCCAATGGTAAAGACTTTCTTTATGCCTCAACGCACCAAGGGGATTTGAATTGTCCCCCAGTTCCTGAAAAAAAACCAGGTCATTACGTATGGCCATTGTACGATGCATTTGAAATATATGTCGCACAATTGGAGGATGGAAAAATCATCCAGCAATTGACCAAAAGCCCACGTTACGATGCGGAAGCTACCATTAGTCCTAAAGGAGATAAAATTGTTTTCACAAGTTTGCGCAATGGTGATTTGGATTTGTACACCATGAATATTGATGGATCTAATGTAAAACAAATTACGAGCACATTGGGATATGATGGCGGAGCCACCTTTTCTCCTGATGGAACTAAAATCGTTTGGAGGGCCTCTAGACCTCAGGCTTTGGAAGATATTAACAAGTACCGTAATTTGCTGAATCAAGATTTGGTAGAACCCTCCAACCTAGAAATTTTCATAGCCAATACGGATGGGAGTGATGTGAAACAGCTAACACAATTGGGCAATGCCAATTGGTCACCCACATTTACACCCGACGGAAAAGGAATTCTTTTTTGCAGCAATTACAAGAGCAATATAGGATTTCCATTTAACTTATTCATGGTGGAAATAGAATCTTTGAAAGTGAGTCAAATAACATACGATTCAGAGTTTGATTCATTTCCAATGTTCTCACCAGATGGAACTAAGTTGGTTTGGTGCTCAAACCGTAACAATGGAAGGACAAGAGATACCAACATATTCATTGCAGATTGGAACAATTA
>JBEISW010000051.1:0-10640 GCA_040375215.1 Crocinitomicaceae bacterium
CAATAGGTGTGTTCACGGCTGATGGGTAACCAGTCAAAAGGAGGAGTGTAAATGTGATGAAATTGAGAGTAAACGCACGTAACAACCTTTTGCCCATCAGCGGTATCCTCGGCAGCAAAATCAGCGATCATTGTTTCATCATAGCTGTTGTAGCTGATTTTAATGTATGGATCTCTTATGCGGGTTTGGAGATCACTGATAAAAGTAGCTTGCGTGGAATCAATAGCCGCGTAATAATCCGCCATCATGTTAAAAGGTGTGTTGATCACAAAAGGTTCGTCATAAGCGACATAAACTGGACTACCTCCTCCATTCTCTTTGGTGTACAATTGATAGAAATAAGACCTACTTGCACGCAGAGACTTTTGCAGAAAACTGGGCACTGTTCCGGCGTAGGCCACTTGATCATCTCCGAGGTAATCCCCTTGCTGATAGTTGATGCCATCTTCAGGAGCAGAGAGCAAAGCGCTATTACCTCGGACTAAAACAAAACCCATGACATTGGGATTGGCAGGCCAAGTCATTTGCGCCTTGTAGGAAGTCACCCCTGAAACTTGAACTTGTGCTAAAGACAAAAAGCCAACGCACAAAAAAACAACAAAACCTATAATTCTTTTCATACACTCCTTTTTATTCTCCTTGTTTAAAATACTCCCAACCTAAGATGCTCCAACCTGCAATCATCAACACCCCACCTATTGGCGTTATAGGTCCGATAAACGCATTGATGGGGAATTGAAAAATAGCATTAAATACCAACAAGTAAATGGAGCCGCTGAACATAATGAGTCCATAGAAAATCAGTCGAAAAGCGGCCAATTGGCTTGCCTTAAAGCCTGCCGAAAACCGGACTAGCATGAGCGCTAAGGTCATGATTAAATGATACAAAACCCCTGTTTTAAAAGATTCTATTTTCTCTACACTCACCCAATTCTTCAAACCATGTGCACCAAATGCGCCCAAAACAATAGCAAAAGCCAAGAAGAAGAGCAAAGTTGATTTTTTTGACATAGTGACAAAAGTAGGGCAATAAATTGGTCAGTTTTGAAAGATGCCTTATATTTCGAGATTAAACAAACCGAACCCGTGAAAGTGAAACTAAAGATTTATATAGGCATAATCTTTTTGTTGCTGAGTGTTTCTATGTCGGCGCAGACCAAAAAAGATGAAGCCAAATTGGCTAAGGAAGCCTTGAGTTTTTTTGATGCCCGTCAATATGTTGATGCGTTTCCCTTGTATTCACAGTTGGTTGCGCTTAACCCATCAAATGCCGATTACGCCTATTATTTCGGTGTTTGTGCAACATTTTGCGATGTTGATAAAACAAATGCTGTCAAGTATTTGAAGCAAGCGATAAAAGGAAATTACTCCGCGCCTGAGGTGTATTATTTTCTGGGAAGAGCGTTGCATTTGAGCTATCAGTTTGGGGAAGCTTGTGCTTCCTACGAAACATTTTTAGATGTAGCCCCAATTGAAATCATCAAGAAATATGATGCTTTGCGCCAAATACAGATGTGTATTTACGGCACTAGATTGCTGGCCAACCCTAAGGAGTTGATGGTGAAGAAAAGAACGGAGGCTGAGCGAATTAATTTTTTCCGTTACATGCAATTGGAGGCAGTTGGAGGAAAGATTATCACGACTCCCAATGAACTCTTGCAAAGCAGAGATAAAAAGTCGGCCAATCCGCATTTGATTTACTTGAATGGAACCCCCAAGAACATTTATTTCTCAATGCTCACGGACACGGCGGGACTGGACATTTTTCAGGCAGAATTAAAATCAGATGGAACCTATGGGGTCCCTACTCCAATCAGTGGAAAAATCAATACCACCTATGATGAGGATTATGCATTTCTGCATCCCAATGGAAGGAGTTTGTACTTTGCATCAAAGGGCCACAATAGCATGGGGGGCTATGATATTTTCCGATCAGATGTTGACTCATTGACTAAGAAATGGAAGAAACCTGTGAATCTTGGATTTGCGTTTAACACTCCAGATGATGACTTGTTTTTCATTTCAGATGCGGACAACAAGACAGCCATTTTCGCATCGGGAAGAACGAGTGATTTGAACCATTATTCGTTGTATCAAACCGCTTTTGAAGGAACACCTATTGACATCATTTATGCCAAGGCAAAGTTTGCCAATTTGAATAACCCTGAGAACAATGTGGCTCAATTGGTGGTGAAGGATTTGGAGACAGGAGATATTGTTGGTGATGTAACATCCGATGTAAAAACGGGAGCCTTTGATGTTTACTTTCCAAAACCAGGGCGCTATTCCTACACTGTTACTTTGCCCGATGGAACAGAGCAATTGGTGGCTGAATTTGATGTGCAACCCGGAAGATCAGGCTCTGTTTATTTCCCACAGCAGGTCAATGTTTCTAAAAACGAAGAAGGAAAAGATGTTGTTACCGTCAAGAACGGACAGGACTTGGCATTGGACAGCGGAATGGAAAAAGCTGTTTCGGCATTGTTGCGCAGCAAATCTCAACTTCCCGTATCCAAGCAAGCTGAGGACATGGCCAATATGGAGCGCAGTATGACGAACGCTCCGGCATTGGCTGGCTTTTCCAAAGGGAAAACAGCTGAGGACATATTGAATGACATGAAAACTGAGGCCAAAGCCTTGAGTGCAGCTCAACCCGTTGTTCAGCAACAAAAGCAAGCAGCCTATCAACTGGCCAATCAACAAATCAAGTTGTCTCAGATAACAATGACACAATCTGACTCATTAATCAAATTGGTGAGTGCCAAAGTTGAAGCTGCCAAAGCAAAAGGAAACCCTTACATCTTCACCGATGCGGATCGTGAAATACTGAATCAAGCCCAACAACTGCGTGAAGCGTCAGAGGCCCATCGCCTAAAAGCCAAGGGGTCATTGGAGTTGGCAGATCAGTTGAGTGCCTATCAGGCTACGTTGGAACCCACTTCAAAAGAATTGCTGTCTCGTTCCACTAAACTGCAGAGTTACTTAAAAGACAACAATGTAGAAGGAGCTGTTGAAGTTTTAACAGAAGAGCGAAAGCGACTTTTGGCAGAACAATCAAGGCCCAAAAAACCCAACAATGCTTTGCCACAACGCGCCAAATCAACGGCACGTGATCATCAAAGCAACGAGGAGTTGTATGCTAAAACTTTGCAGGAGTTAAATGCGGCTGAGGCTAAAGTGATATTGGATCAGAAATCAGGAGCCCCTTCATTGGCGCAATCACAAGCCAATGCAAAGAATAAAAAGTCAGAATTGATGCAAATGGATCCAAAGGTTAAGAAGACCTACGATGAGGCTGCATCTTCTAAATTATCCAATGGCATATATACCCAAATGACCAACAACGAATCATTGGGATTGAGTGATGCTGAAAAAATCAACTTTGACCCTGCTGCTGTGTCTCAATTGCAAAACCAATTAAAAGGCTTGGAAACCAAATCCAATACGCCTTTTGCTGCGCAGCCTGTGTATGATTTGGCCAAAGTTTCACCATTTAGGAATTATAGCATCAATGAAGTCAACGATCCCGGCACTCAGCGATCTACAACCATTGGTGTTAACCAAGATTTGGCGGTTAATGGAGCAGACAATGGCAATGTGAAAAGCGCAGTATCGGTTAATCCAGATGGACAAGCCAAAGTAGAGGTAACTGTTTCGAGTGACAGTGCGGCTGTCACAACACAACCCACCGTTAAAAGTGATGAGGGAACAGCCCGCTCAGAAGTAAAAACTGAAGGAACTTTAGAAACTGTTGTTCCAGCAGGTAATACAGAAACCCAATCAACCAAAGTTGAAGTTCAAACTGTCAACACGGCTGAAGAAAACAAAGATCTTGAATTGGCATTGAAGTCCTCAAGAATCATGAAACAAATCATTGACAGCGCGCTATTCAAGGAGTACGATGCTTTGTATGCCTATGAGGAATTAAAAGCGTTTGATCGATTAAAAAAATATCCTGATCTGACCAGTCTTTTCAAGGAAAGAGCCAAATTGGATTCATTGAACCAAGCCATTGCTAAAATGGAAGTGAGCATCAAAAATGAAAATGATGCTGCCAAAAAACAGAGTTTAATCAACGGACAAGGTCAATTGATTGCGCAGCGCTCCACCATCGAATTGGCCAACAAAGAAATCTTTAGAGGACTGGCTAGAAATGAAACAGAGGCCAGTAAAGGTCCCGCTATGAAGCGCTATGAAGAGTCTATCTCTGCTTTGAAGAACGAACCTATCCTCTCAGCCTTTATCAATCAATTGAGAAATGACATTGACTCAGTCAGTGATTTGGCAATTATTGATCGGAAGAAGGCAGATGTAGCAGCATCAGATTCAGAAAAAGCCAAGGCGCTGCGGAGTGCTTTTGCCAAAGAATTAATGGTGGCTGACATGTATGCGCACATGAAAAAGGCATTGGATGCGTTGGCCATCTTTGAGTTATACAATACCGCAGATGAGGTATTCTTATTGTCAAATGATGAGGCTGCGATCCGCGCCAAGTACTCAACACTCTCTGTCAAGGTTGACATTCCTACCGGAACAAACACTGAAGTTATTGACAACACCGAAACTGTCAATGCTGAAATTATGCGTGATTTGCAATCACTCACCTTCAGTGACGAACAGCTGAAAAAGAATGGCATAGTTCTGACCAAGGATAGCTACACCAAAGACAACGTTAGTGATTTGTTCATGCCCAAAGCAGAGCGGGTTGATAAGCCTTTCTTTGTCAAAATGAATAAGTCTGCTTACGGTGCCCAAAACCCAATTCCTGTTGATGAGCAAATGCCAATGGGTATTGTTTACACCGTTCAGGTTGGCGCATTCCGCAATCCGATTCCTAACAATACCTTCAATGAATTTGCTCCTGTAATGGGACAAAAGCTGAACAATGGATTTACCCGCTACATGGCAGGATTGTTCCCAGATAAAAAGTCAGCTACGCAAGCGCGCAATGAAATTCGCATGATGGGATACAGCGATGCGTTTGTTGTGGTTTACAAAGATGGAAAAAGGGTTGGCATGAACACTGTTCCAGCTAATCCTTCGCAAGAAGTCAACGTTAATGTTGGCTCTCAAGAGAAACCAAGTGTGCCCAAAGGTGCTAAAACAATTGCTGCTAAAAACGTAAATGACGAGGACGGATTTTTCACCATACAGGTAGGCGTTTTTGGTAGACCTGCTTTAGAGGGAGAAATCAGCATAGGGAACTTGAATATGGAATATGATGCTGGTAAAAATCTTTACAGATATTCAACTGGCATTTACTATAAAAAATCAGAAGCTTTGGCAGCACTGCCTGGAGTGAAATCAAAAGGATTTGAAGACGCCTTTGTAACAGCATACAAAAAAGGGAAGAAAGTATCAAGCACAGAAATTGGTGAAAATGAATTCCAACCTCGCCAATCAGATAATGTTTTAGAACAAAAACCAATTACCTCACCTGTCACTGAAAATACCCAAAAGAATAATGTAAAAGGTGCTAAGGACTTGAACACAGACTGGGATGAGAGTGACCCTAACAAAATTTTCTACTTCAGATTGGAGGACGTTTATGGAACTTACAAATGTTGCGAAGAAAGTGATTCAATATGCAACAATGAAAACAATAGGAACGCCATCAAACGATTAACATTGATATCCAACGGAAGCGGTGTTGCCATAGATGGCAACAACAAAACCACCAATTTCAAATGGAAATACGTTAAAGATGATCCAATGCCGATTCAGGAAATGGAATCAATTTTGGGCGCCAATTACTCTTTCTACTATAGAAATGGAAAAATCCATTTGGGCGACTTCTGCAAACCCAAAGACGAGTAAGACATGTTAAAGAAATACTTGATTATTGGGCTATGCGCAGTGGTCTCTGTTGCTGTGAATGGACAAGAAGGATGTGAGCACGTTTCTTCACCCAAAGCGCTCAAAGCATTGGAGCAATCTAAGGATCGTGATAAAAGCGCCGCTGAGAAAAAAGCCGCAGTCCAAAAAGCCATTGAGATAGATCCAGAATGTTTGCCCTGCATTCATCAATTGGGAGAGATGGCGTTCTTCAGAGCTAAAAGCGGAGGAATGGATTTTGCCGAAGCCAAAGAGCTATTTAAATCACTGGTCGAAAAATGTGATGTATACCATCCTGAGCCATTTTATTATCTGGGAGCGATGGCCTATGCAGATCGCGAGTATGATGATGCCATCAAGTACTTTGAGTTGTTTTTGCGTTTTCCTTCCGATGATCCAACCAAGTTGGGAAAGCAATACGAAAAGAAATATGCCGAAGTAGAAGAAGCTTTGCCACACGTTAAAGCCTACCGCGAGATATACCAAAACAAAACACCCTTTGATCCAGAAAAGGTGATGGGTGTTTGCTCTGACAAAGAAGAATACCTTCCTCTACTCTCACCCGATGGTGAATTGATGTTCTACACCCGACAATTTCAAAAGCAAGCCAAAGGGGATGTTGAACCCAAGATGGTTGAGGAATTGACATGGTCGAAACGGAAGAACATCAATGAAACATTTGACCAAGGCGCAGCCCTCCCCTCCCCTTTCAATGTTGGACAGAACTATGGAGGGATCACCATTTCCATTGACAACAAGGAAATGATTGTAGCCAAGAAAAATCCCAAGCCCAAGAATCCTGGAAACTTTGATTTGTTCAGTACACAGTACATCAAAAAAGTGGACAAAGACGGCAATAAATTTTACGAATGGGAGGAGATGAAGGATCTTGGTCCTAACGTTAACACCGATAACGGTTGGGAGGGACAACCAACACTCAGTGGTGATGGCAATACTTTGGTATTTGTTACAGTCCGGGAAGGCTGCATCAAAGATGGCAGCGGAAATCCAACGCATGACTTGTTTTATAGTACAAAACAAGCAGACGGGTCTTGGGGAGTGGCTCAGCCCATGAAAGGAGTCATCAATACCAAAGGTCAAGAAAAGGCTCCCTATTTCCACGCCGATAGCAAGACCTTGTATTTCTCCAGCGACGAGCACTTGGGCGTCGGTGGAATGGACATTTTCTACACCAAAATCAATGATGATTTCAGTTGTGGCGAAATCAAGAACATCGGGGCACCCATCAATGACGAAAACGACCAGATTGGCGTAATCGTGAGCAGTGATGGGGAGCTCGGCTACTTCGGGGCAAAGAAATTCAGGGGTGAAAGGACTTGGGACATTTATTCTTTTACGATGCCCCCCAGAGCAAAACCTGAGAAGGTGATGCTCGTTAAAGGAGAGGTAAAGAACAAAGAAGGAGAACCGGTCAGCAATGCAGAAGTTGAATTAAAATACACCGGATCAGGAGAAGTAGAAAAAGTAAAAGTCAACGAGGATGATGGCACCTACGCAACAATCATGAAAGTAGGGACCAAAGAAGACGTTGTACTAAGTGTCAAAGGTGAAGACATTGCTTTCAACACCAGGGTCATCGCCCACAAGGAAGATACCGTTCCGCCAGTAGTAGTGAAACTCGACATGAAAACGGAAACCCTAGAAGGTGACAAACCTTTTGCCATCAATGATATTCAATATGGTTCCAACAAAGCAGAATTGATGGAAAGCAGTTTCATCATCTTGAAAGAGTTTGCGCAATTTTTAAATGAACACCCCAACATGGAAGTCGAGATACGCGGACATACGGATGCCTCAGGAAGTGATCAAGCCAACTTGGCCTTGTCCATGGAACGTGCGTTTGAAGTCATGAATTTCTTGGCCAAAAATGGTGTGGATGGAAAGCGACTTTCCGCAAAGGGTTTTGGCGAGACCATGCCCATTGCCTCCAACGACACCGAGGAAGGTCGCGCCAAAAACCGCAGAACGGAGTTTTTTGTGAAGAAGTTGTAATCCTTTAATCCCTATTTTAGCACCATGAAAAGAATCCTGTTTTTGGCTTTTGCAGCCCTTTTATCCATCACCACAGTTACCGCACAAGATGGCTGTTTTTTTGGTGAAAAATTTGTGAATTCTAAAACAACAAATTTGATTGACCTGCATGGAAAAATGGAGAAAATGGACAGTATTGATGTTGTATTATCTGCCAAAACCGTAACGACTTGTAAAAAGGCAGGATGTTGGATGGAGATATGCACACAAGACAATCAATTGAACACCCGTGTATTCATGAAGGACCATGCTTTTGGTGTTCCCTTGGAAGGGTGTGAAGGAAAAGATGCCATCGTTTACGGACGTGCTTTCAGATACAAATTGTCTGTCGAATACCTCAGACACCTGGCTGAAGATGCAGGAAAGTCAAAAGAAGAAATCGAAAAAATCACCGAGCCAGAAACGGCCATAGGGATTGATGCTTGGGGAGTTTGGATGGATGTAAAGTGCAATTGATTTTGGAAAATTTAGATCACCCTTTATCGGCTTATTTGTCCAACGGCATTCGATTTGTTCACCAACCGATGAAACGTGCCGTAGGTCATTGCGGCCTAATGATTGGCTGCGGAAGCCGAGATGAGTTTCCATTGGAACATGGACTGGCGCACTATATCGAGCATGGCCTTTTCAAAGGAACCAAAAAACGAAACAACACCCAAGTCCTATCCCGATTGGATGCTGTGGGTGGAGAGATCAATGCCTTTACTGCCAAAGAAGAAACATGGATACACGCTTCATTTTTGAATGAACACACTGAGCGTGCCATTGAGTTGATTGCGGACATTGCGTTGAATTCGGTTTTTGATGATGAGGAAATGGCCAAGGAAAAGGACGTCATCATTGACGAGATCAATGGCTATAAGGACTCCCCTACTGACATGTTATTTGAGGAGTTGGATGACATGGTATTTCCCAACCACCCTATTGGGCGCAGCATACTGGGAACAGAAGAAAGTGTCAAAGGTTTTAAGCAGAAAGATGTTGTCTCCTTTTACAAAAGATGTTTTGTCAACCAGAATATGGTTTTCAGTTACGCCGGTCCAGTGGAGTTTGAAAAGATGTTCCATTGGTTAGAAGAATACTTTGCAGCAGTCCCCTCTCAAACGGCACAGTTCAACAGACCGGATTATCCCAAATACGATAAGCAGCACTTGAAGGTGAACAAAGAAATTCACCAAGCGCATTATGGCATGGCATGCAGAGCGCCGCATTTGCATGACAAAGAAAGACATGCGTTTATCCTATTGAATAATTTGTTGGGAGGCCCTGCGATGAACAATATCCTGAATTTAAAAATCAGGGAAAAGCATGGCATCGCTTATCAAGTCGACTCCAATTATTCACCCTTTACGGACACAGGCGTTTTTTCCATCTATCTTGGGACAGAGGTACATCAATTGGAGAAGGCGCTATCCTTGATTGAAAAAGAGCTGCAACTCCTGCGAGAAAAGCCATTTTCGGCACGCACCTTAAATGGTTATAAAACACAACTCAAGGGCCAATTGGCATTGGCGCAAGATTCAGGATCATCGTTGATGTTCAACAATGGAAAAAGTTTGTGGGTTTACAACCGGATACACACCATGCAAGAAGTTTTTCAAGTCGTTAATGACATCACGCCTGAGGACATTCAGGCTGTTGCGCAGAAGTATTTGGATCCTAAGAAGTTCACCTCATTGACGTATTTGCCGGTTCACTAAAGGATTTTAGAATCCCATCATTGACAACAATATTTTCATGGTGCGGGAATGTGGTCGAATTTGACCACTTTAAGACCCAAGCCAGTTTACCCAGTTTTACAATCAGCTTGTCGTGCACCAGGTAATTAATTATATTTGATTATGCAAATAGAAGAACCAAAAATCATCCAAATCAAAGAACTTTGTGAAATCAACCAAGTAAAGTCATTGTATGCTTTTGGTTCTGTTGTTAGGGATGATTTCAACATTGACTCTGATATTGATCTCGTGGTAGATTTCAATGAGAAAGACCCGTTTAGATACACTGATCTCTATTTCAATCTTAAATCAAAACTTGAAGAGCTATTGAAAAGACATATAGACTTGATTGAAGAACGTGCCATCAAGAATCCCATTTTTAGGCAGCAATTAGAAAAAACCAAGGTCAAAATTTATGGATATTAATATCAAAACTTGGTTAGTCGATATCCAGCAATCTATTGAAGAAATCAATGATTTCTTGGGTGAACGTCGAGACTTCTTTGCTTATCAAAATGATTTGAAAACGAAAAAAGCTGTCGAAAGAAATCTAGAAATAATTGGTGAAGCAGTAAATAGAATTATCAAGCTCGATCAAAACTTCCCCATTTCTGAAGCAAAAAATATCATCAATACAAGAAATAGAATTATCCATAGTTATGATAATATTTCGGATGAAGTAATTTGGACAATAGTTAGCCGGGATCTCCCCATCCTTAAAGCGCAAGTAGATAAGCACTTAATGGAATAATTTTTATCCCTTCATCCCTTCATCCCCTTCACCCGTACTCCACCAACCACTTTAGATTCACGTTCACGGATACATTGTAAAAAATGGCGCCTGTCCGTTGTCCTATCGGCCAACGTCCACCCCGCTGTCCGCTGCTATTCCTCCTGCGGCGCTGAGCGCCACAGTCCGGGCGCTCCGCTCCCATCGGTGGCGCGGGGAATCTTCTCGCCTAATTTGCAGATACGCTCTAGGAAGGTCCGCCGAAGGGGGGACCACACCAAGCACTAACGGTGCGCCGCCTCCGG
>JBEISW010000278.1:0-3043 GCA_040375215.1 Crocinitomicaceae bacterium
GGAGCTGCCAATGTAAATGGCGTTTTGCAGCGCATCAAGTATGGTAATGATATTTTTGTTATTGATACCGAAAATCCTTTCGTTACTAATTTTTCAACCAATTTGGATATAGTGAATGAATCTGTTGTTCAACAAAATCAGAATGTAGTTGGGTTGTCATTTAATGAAACCGTTATTGGCGAAAGCATTCAATTCAATAGCAACTGTCAAACTATCCAATCATCTTTTATAGCCCCGGTGGTCGTGGGAAGTGATGTTTTGAATCTGCAAGTGAATTTAAATGATTTAAACGAAGAATTTCAATCACCTACTATAATGATTACTGGTTTTAAAGATTTAGCAGGTAATGATATGATTGTTTTGGATACCATGCTTTTAACCACAATGGTTGACACCAAAGCGCCCTCTTTGATTGCTTGGAATTTGAATACCACTTTTTTTGATGAAACCAATGCTGGAGGAACATGGATGGTTCAAGCACAATATGATGAACCGATGATGAATGATTCGATTCCAAGCCTCCTTTTGCCTATTTCTATGGATCTTACACCTTTAAATGAACAATGGTTGGACCCCTTGAACTTTGAGTGGAGTTTTGTTATCAATGACAACAATGTTAATGCGTCTAATTTGATTTTAAGTGCTACAGGAGCATCCGATTTAAGCGGCAACATGCAAGATACGATGTACTTCATGGATGGAATTCAATGGGAAATGAATCCTTGGGTCGAAGCTTTGGGCTGCATAGATACGGCGGCTTGTAATTTTGATGTCAACGCCAATACAAATGACGGAAGCTGTATAGTTCCTTTAACACCTTGTGACGATGGTGATTCCTTGACAGTGAACGACATGATTCAATTGGATTGCAGTTGCTCGGGTGAAATAGCTCAAGCATTAGAAGAACAAGCTTTGAATTTTTCAATTTACCCCAATCCAACAACTGATTTTCTCAATATCAATGGCACAGGTAGAGTTATTATTTTCGACGTCAATGGACGTGTTTTGTTTGACCAATGGATAGTGGGTCGTGCCGCTGTTGATGTCCAGAAATGGGCTGCAGGAAGTTATACTTTAAAAGCCAATCATCGAGAATTCACCTGGATCAAATCCAGTTTTGCATTAAAATGATAGCATTGGGTTAACATATTATTTTAACAATGAATTCATCTTTGAAGGCTATGGAGAAAAGGGTTATTAGTGTTCAAAGAGAGCTTTCTTGGTTACAATTTAATGAGAGAGTATTATTCGAAGCGTCCGATATCAAGAATCCATTGGTGTCTCGTGTTCATTTTTTGGGAATTTTTTCAAGCAATCTCGATGAGTTTTTCAAGGTTCGGATTGCTTCGCTCAATAGAGAGTTGAAAGCCTTGAAAGGGAAGAAAGGAAATCCATTGGATATCATTCATGACAGGGTGATGGAACTTCAATGGGAGTTTGATCGAATTTTTGAGAATACTAAGAAATCATTGGCCAAAGGTGGTGTTCATTTTAAAAATGAGCGTCAATTGAGCACCTCGCAAAAGTTATATGTAGATCATTATTTTGATGATGAAATTCGGCATCATATTATTCCCATTTTGATGTCACCCAGTATGCCTTTACCGCCATTAAAGGATAATGCTTTGTATTTGGTAGTTGAGGTAGTTTTAAAAGACAAAGCAAAAAAGGTTTACGCTTTGATAGAGGTTCCCGATACGATTGGCAGATGGGTTGTTTTACCCACAGAAAATGGAGAGAAACATGTAATGTTTCTTGAGGATGTCATTAGGTTTAATCTTAAAAAGATATTTTCAATCTATGCTATTGCATCAGTTAAAGCTTTTGACGTGAAGGTGGTTCGAGATGCTGAGTATGAAATAGAGAATGATTTTTCAAAAAGTGTTTTTGATAAGATATCCAAAAGCATTCAGCAGAGAAGCAAAGGTGATTATGTGAGAATTAATTTTGATCACGAAATTCCTGACGAGTTGCTTCAGTTACTTTTGACAAAGACCAAGATTAAAAATGCACAGAATATAATTCCCGGTGGTCGTTATCACAATAAGAGGGATCTTCTTAGTTTTCCTGATTTTGGAAATCCTGATTGGGTTTATCCTAGGCATAGAAGTCTTTCGCATCCGGCTTTTAAAAAGTCCATTAACATTCTTGATACATTTAACAAGAAAGATGTTCTGCTACAGTTTCCTTATCAGCGTTTTTCTCACATTTTGGATTTGTTAAGGGCCGCTGCGATTGATCCTCAAGTGCGAACTATTCGTATTTCAATGTACCGCATTGCTCATGACTCTCACATTTTGCATGCATTGATTAATGCAGCACGAAATGGTAAAAAGGTAATTGCATTGGTCGAAGTTCAAGCCCGATTTGATGAAGAACACAATCTGGAAATAACTAAAATGTTGCAGGCTGCAGGAGTTAAGGTTATTCCCGGGATTCCAGGATTGAAGGTACACTGTAAAGTTTTTCAAATAAGCAGAAAAATCAACGGAAGAACTGTGAGAATCACTCACATTGGAACAGGAAATTTTCATGAGAAAACCGCCCGAATATACTCAGATACATCATTGTTGACAACCAACATTGATTTGGGAAGAGAAGTAAGAAGTTTGTTTCATTTTTTTGAAGCCAATTTCCATCGGCCTCAGGTCCGTCATCTGGTGGGTTCACCTTTTAATACAAGAAGAAAGTTGATGGATTGGATTGCCGATGAAATCAAAGAGGCTAAGAAAGGTAAAAAGGCATTGGTTGTTATAAAAGTCAATAATCTAGTAGATGATGGCATCATCAAGAAGTTGTTGGAAGCAGGAGAAAATGGAGTCGAAGTTAAATTGGTCATTAGAGGAGTCTGTTTGCTTCAGCCGGCTTCAGAGAACCAAAAGAAAAATATTAGCATGCGCAGTATTCTGGGTAGATATCTGGAGCACAGTCGTGTTTTTGTCTTTTGTATTGTTAAGCGTGAAAATATAATTATTTTTATTTGTGATAATATTGTGCGCCACTTGGATTAAAAAAATTAAGTTATATACCCAATTAAAAATAC
>JBEISW010000006.1:0-25663 GCA_040375215.1 Crocinitomicaceae bacterium
GTGCACTTTGCAAGGCCATGCTGTTGATCATCGTAGCCAACATGCCCATGTAATCACCTTGTGTGCGCTCCATTCCGCCTTGCTCCGCTTGAACCCCTCTGAAAATATTTCCTCCGCCAATCACAATGGCTATTTCCACTCCTTCATTGAAAATCTCCTTGATTTCACGGGCGTATTGCATCAAACGATCGTTGTCAATTCCAAACTGCTTGTCACCCATTAACGACTCTCCGCTGAGCTTGAGTAAAATTCGAGAATATTTCATGCCACAAATATAACAATCAATTCCCTGCCTCTCGGCAGAATTGACAATATTGCGATTCCTCATGGTGTCTAAATTCTACTCGTTCCTCTATGCCCTGAAGGAGCTCCAATAGCCCTGTCTCAAAATTTTTCATGAAGTCCGTACTGAAGATGTTGTCTCGATCTTCAATAAACAAGGGCTGAGCATCCGGTTTGGCCAGTGGAAAAAGGCCCACTTCCATTTGGTGGTATCCCAAGTCCTCCGTGTGATGAGCCAAATACCCGTACATGAGAATTTGTAAAAGCTTGGATTTTTTACCGTTGAATAAATTGGCGATGTTAGGGTCGGGTAGAGTCAGATCTTTTTTCTCAGCCTTTCCTGTTTTGTAGTCCAAAATAACGGTGGTGTTGCCGTTTTTGTGAATGCGGTCTACCTTGCCTTGCAGCATGACTGGATCGCCATTGGGCAGATTGAGCTGCAACTTGAATTCCTTTTCAGTGGCAACGATGAGCGGTGCTTTTCCGCTTTGAATCAAGGCTTCATCATAGTCTAATACCCGCTCGATCATTTTTTTGGCTGCCTCAAAGGCCAATAGGTTATATCCTTCGATTGTCCCGTTGGGGTTTTGTTCCAAGAAAACATTTTGCAATGCCGTTTCCAGTTCTGCCCTCCATTGCTGAATGTCTTGTAGGGTAAGCTCTTGATCAATCTTGGGTTGGTGCCAATTTTCCAAAACAGTATGTACGTTGGATCCAATGGTGGCCGCATCCATCTGCTCTTCCATTTCGTTGATTTCTCCCAACCCCAAGACGTAACGGTAATAAAACTCCAATGTACATTGTAGGTATTTGTTGATGGCTGATGGGCTGATGCCATTTTCAAATTTTGTTCTCAATTGCTGCGCCGAAAGTGTATCTGCTTGGACCACCTCTTCAAAACTCAGACCTGGTGATGCAGGAAGTGATAATTGTTTTTTATGCCAATGAATGTTTTTGTTGTAATCTTGCCATTCCCATTCCAATTGCTGGATGTAACGGGTCTTTTCCACTGATCTAAAATCAGAGGTAGTGGAGGGGTAGAAGAAAGATATTTTTTTGGAACGATGCAGCAATCGGTAGAAATTGTAGGCATAGCTGGATTCACGATCGCCTGGCATTGGTAGACCAAAGGCTTTGCGCAACTCAAAAGGTATCAGGCTTTGCATATTGCTTTGGCCAGGCATAGAATCTTCTGTGGCATTGACAAAAATGACGTGGTCAAAATCCAAGGCTCGCGTTTCAATCATGCCCAGTATTTGAAGGCCATGCAGAGGTTCTCCTTCCAAGGTGATGTTGTCTTTTGATATCACTTGTTGAATCAAAACATCCAATGATTCTGGGTCTTGCAGGAATTCATTTTGTTGGATATAGCCTTTGACCACTTCCATTTTTTCTTCCCATTGCCAAGCGCATTCTTTGGATAAAGGATCCAATTCATTTTGCTCCAATACCCATTGGTTGAGAATCTCCAGGTTTTTTAAGATTTGGTCAAAACCAACTTCAGATACATCCAATAGACCCAGATGTGGGGCAATGGCTTTCCATTTGATTTTATCATCTTCAAGCCAAAGCTTCACTTGGTTCATGCTGAAGTAAGCTGATTTTCTTTGGATGAGGTCGTCAATGAAGGCTTGCCTCCAAGGTTCAGTGAACGGCCGTATGATGGGTTGCTCAATCCACCGAATCAAATCTTTGTGGTAAATTCTTTTTTGACTTTGTGTTTTAATGCAAAATGAGAGGTACGAGGTGAAGAGTTGGTATATTCCAGTGTTCTTGATGTTCCATCCCAAAGCAACATTGATGTCGACATCTTCTTGGATGTGGGTGATAAGTGGTTGCAACATCTGAACATCCGTCATGATGAGAGCAGTGTTTTCACGCTCTGATACAGTCATTGCACTAACCATCTCTCCAATGATGGCGGCACTGCCTAAGGATGTGTTGGTTTTGTATTCAAAAACGGAGCGTTCTTCTTGGCTCAAGCAATCTTCCATGGCCAAGGTTTGTCCTGCTTTTATTTTTTCTCTAAAGAAATATCCTGCTTCGTGACTCGGATTTTGAACATAGTACGGATCAATGTCCCAATGAATGGAAGTGTGGGGATTGATTTTTTTGAATCGCTCGATGATTTTTTCTTCAGCGGGTGTGAAATTGGAAAGTCCTACGAAATACGTGTATTGGGCATCACTAGAAAATTCCCCATCGAGGGCCAATAGTTTGGTCAATTGAGCGTAGCTGTATTTCTGCTCTGATTGGCTATTGATGGTGAACTGTTGGTAGATACGGATGAGGTCCTCCCAGAAAACCAAGAATTTTTTTTGATCATCTGAAAGAGGGTCTTGGTGCAAGCTCCAGGCGTCAATGTCTTTGATGTCTCGGATGTTTTTGTACAGATTAGGAGCGGCAATTAAGTATTGGTCAACATCGTTGAAGTCATTGAGCAATTGACCGGACCACTTAATGAAACTGCTGAATTTTTCCGGCTGATCGACAACACTGATGTAGGCTTTGTACAATTGAATCGTGGCTTCAAAACCCTGAATGCTGCGCATGCCAGATATCATTTGAAACCACTCAGGAAGAATAAATATTTTGGGCGCAATGAGGGGTTCCTTGGCTATTTGATACAAGTGTTTTTTCAGGAAAAGACCAGCGCGTTTGCCGGGAAGAACAAGATGTATTTTACTTAAGTCTTTGCCATGACGTTGATAGATGTCTGAAGCAATTTTGTATAAAAATGGTTGCATGCCAAGCAAGTTATTCCGAATTGAATCATCTTTGTTCAATGGTTGATAAATTTCCTTTGTTCTTGAAAACCATCAACGGAAGCAATTTTTATTGGATAGCTTCTGCTGAGCGGGTTACGGAGTATCAACGCATTGGTAGCAAGTGGCTCAAACAGGAATGGACAGCCAATACATTACCGGAGCGCTGGTACGTCAACGATTTAATCGAGAACGTTCACAACAATGTAATGCGAATAACTGAGGATGACTTTTGGTCAACGGTTCCGCAAAACGATTAATTTCCCAACATGATTTGGTCTTCAGATGTTTCATTAAAACCCTACAACACTTTTGGCATGGATGTCAAAGGGAAGTGGATGGTGGAAGTTTCTTGTATCGATGAGTTGCGTGAGGTTATAGCAGACGAGCGATGGGTGAATTCCAAACGTTTGGTGTTGGGTGGAGGAAGCAATGTTTTGTTGACCCAAGATTTTGATGGCGTGGTATTGCTCAACCGATTTATGGGCATCTCGCATACTATTTTGAATGATGATGAGGTTTTGGTGTCTGCAGCTTCTGGCGAGGTTTGGCATTCATTTGTTTTGCATTGTATCGCCCAAGGTTGGTGCGGTGTAGAGAATTTAAGTTTGATTCCAGGATGTGTCGGAGCCAGTCCCATTCAGAACATTGGCGCTTATGGCGTTGAAATCAAAGATGTCTTTTATTCCTTGGACGCCGTGCATACTGTTACGGGTGAACTTTGCACTTTTGGCAAAGAAGAATGTGCATTTGGATACCGTGAGAGTGTTTTCAAGCAAAAGGAAAAGGGCAATTGGATAATAACGAATGTTGTTTTTAAGTTGTCTTTAAAGCCAAATCTAAAGACTGGTTATGGTGATATACAAAAAGAGTTGGAATCCATGCATGTCACTGATTTGACCATCAGGGAAGTGAGCCAAGCCATTTGCAATATTAGGTCTTCCAAATTACCCAACCCAGCTCTATTGGGCAATGCGGGTAGTTTTTTCAAGAATCCAGTTGTGTTGAAATCGCATTATGCCCAACTTCAGTTGCAGCATCCAAGCATTCCCTCTTATCCCATTGATGTGGATCATGTGAAAGTGCCTGCAGGTTGGTTGATTGAACAAAGCGGTTGGAAAGGTAAACGCGCAGGCGCTTGCGGTGTAAATGAAAAGCAAGCTTTGGTATTGGTGAATTACGGCGGAGCAAAAGGGCAAGAGGTCCTAGATTTGAGTCAGCAAATCATTGATGACATCTATGAAAATTTCGGAATTGTTTTGGAGAGAGAAGTACATATTCTCTGATTAAAACGCTGCGCAAGGGATAATCTTGCGTTTGGTTTTGATTTTCACCGCCATGTTGTAGGCCAATGTCAACTCATGCGCTCCAGCAGTATTTCCAACGCCAAGTCTAGATGTTGTGACATCATAGCTATATCCAATATTGAATGGACCTGAAGTAAATCCAAATAAGAAGGCAATAGCATCTCGGTTCGGCAAATCATAACCATTGGACTTGACAGGTAAACCGCGGTACCACACACCAAAGAAAAGCGGTTTGATTTCATAGGAGAAACCCAAATCCAATTGATCAAACTTCCCTTGGGACATGTAATTGGCAGCGATGAACAAGTGATGATCTAATCGTTTTAAAGAATAACCTTTGATTCTAAATCTCTTTCCAGCGTGAGCTGCGTAACGTGCTGGTATGAGAGAGCTATTGGTCTCAAACACGGCTTCGTTGGGAGTATTCAAATGCATGGCAGAAAAACCAACCCAAAGATCAGGTCCATAAACCAAGATTCCTGCACCGGCATCAAAGTATTGCTTGGATTGGGCTGGGTAGGTTTCCAAAGATGTTGGGGCGTTGTTGCGGATCAATTGGTCGTAGAAAGTAAGGTTGTTGAAATTCAATGAACGAGAGCCCATGCTCAGTTGTAATGCGGGTCGCATGTACCAATTGCGCTTGATGCGTGTTTCATAGGCATACTGAATGCCAAATTGGGTTCTGGATAGGTTGCCGGATCCGGCATCTTCGCGTTGTAGTATAATACCAATACCACTCTTGATGCTGTTGATGTAGGAATCATAACTGGCGACATAACTCCTGTAACCTTTTGGAATTCCCAACCATTGGTTGCGGTATTGCATGGCAAATCGAGATTGAAGATTGGCTCCTGCAAAAGCTGGATTCATAGCTGTGGGCACAGCATAAAATTGAGTGAATTGTTGGTCTTGGGACATGCCCAACAGGCTCACTGCGATCAGCAAGAACGAAAGAAGTATTTTTTTCATCTTGTTCATTTTCTAACCAATGTTATTTGCCCTACCAGCTGATAAGCTTGCCCGTTGTGGTAAACCCCTTCAGCCTTCCAAATATACATATCTTGTGGGCATATTTCTCCTTTATAATATCCATCCCAACCTTTTTGAACGTCATTGGATTGGAAAATGATTTCTCCCCATTTGTTATAGACCGTCAATTCATAGGTGTCAATGCCCTCAAATTTCGGGAAAAAGACATCATTGTCATAACTCAATATTTCATATCTACCATCTGTTGGTCCATTGACATTGGGCGTAAACGCAGAGGGGAATTCCAACTTCCCACCTCCAATCGCATTGACGGCAGCGTATTGTGTTAATGTATCGGGACAATTGAATTCGTTGTTTACGATCAGCGTCACATCATATAACCCTACCTCTGTGTAGGTATAGGAAGGAGCAAAGTCTGTAATGGTGTCTCCTGAACCAAAGTACCATGCATAAGTATTGGCATCTTCGCTTAAGTTAACTGTGTACACCGGTTGCTGAGGTACAGTAACTTCTGGTGGAGTGACTGTAAATGATGCCAAGGCTCTTGGATGCACTACTACAGCACCATAATGGATGGTGGTATCAAATTGTCCATCGTAACCAATGACAATCAGCCGGACATCAAATGTACCTGGATACTCATAAATGTGGATGGGGCTGCTGTTGATGGATGCACTTCCGTCGCCGAAATCCCATAACCATCCTTGTGCATAATGCGAGGTGTCTTGAAATGCAACAAATAGTGGAGCGCACCCGATGCTATCACCAATGAAACCCGCTTTAGGCGCAGGGGCTTCCACCACTACTGTTTGGAATGCTGTATCGCTGCATTGTCCATTGGACGCGTATAACAGCACATTGTAATTGCCCCAAGTATTATAATCATGGCTGCCGGCATCTTCGGCATTGATCAGTGTCCCATCCCCCAAATCCCAGATGTAATTGGTGGTAAGTCCACTGTTGCTGTTGTTGACAAAATTGACAGGATTGGGCCAAATGACAGGATTGGGTGTTGCATCAAAAGAAGCTTCGGGAACAGGGTAAATATGAACAATCTGCGTTTGTACTTGAGAACAACCAAATGCGTTGAAAGATGTCAGAGTGATCGTATATGTAGTATCCAAGTTGTTGTCTAGATCAAAGATGTGATTGGGGTTAACTGCAATGGAAGTTGAACCATCACCAAAGTCCCAAAAATACTGATTAGCGCCAACGGACTGATTGAGCATTTGATTATTGAAAGGTGCGCATCCATCATTGTCCATGGTAAATGAAGCCGTTAGTCCTGCAGGAATAACCACTGGCTCATTGTAGGTGTCATAACAACCTGCTGTTGTCATGGCCGTCAGCACAACCTGGTTGGTCACAGCAATCGAAGACAAATTAAAAAAGTTGTGTTGATGAACAACTTCACCGTTGATGCTGGATTCACCCGTGCCATAGTTCCATGAATAACTATCTGCGCCTACCGATTGGTTGTTAAAGGTTAATGTAACGGGGTAACAGCCTGTTGTATCGGTTATGGTGTAATAGGCCACAGGGGTGCGCAGGACTTCAATGGTGCGGAAACTGGTATCTGTGCATCCAAAATTGCTGGAGGCAATCAGGCGTACTGTATACGTTGTGTCATTGTAGACAGGATTGGCATAAAGGTGAGTGGGGTTATTGACATTGGAAGTGGCGCCATCACCAAATGTCCACTGGTATTGTTGCCCTGCAATGGAGTTGTTTTGGAAGCCAATGGAAATGGGTGCACAACTATTCAAAGGCAGCGGAATTTGGAATTCGGACGTGACTTCAGGATGTAGCGTGAAGCTCTGATTGTAGGTTGCTTGGCAGTCGTTGAGGGATTGAGCAGTGAGTTGTATGTTGTACAATTGTACAACATCATTTGGGTCAGTGAATACATGGACAATGGTATCCTCCATGCTGTTGATGATGGTGCCATCACCAAAATTCCATTGGTAGTTCAATGCATCTGCCCCTTGATTAACAAAAGTAACTGTGGCAGGTTCGCAAGCTGCTTGTAGATCCATGGAGAATTGTGAAGTGGGTCCTTGCGCTACTTCAATCACACTGGTTACGGTATCCGTACATCCAAATGAGGAAGTTCCAATAAAAGTTACGTTATAAGGTGTTGGATTGGTTCCGTTGTATAAAAAGGTATGGGTTGGCGTGGGCTGATTGCTGGTGTTGCCATCTCCAAAATTCCATGAGAAGCCTGTTGCACCCAAGATGAAAGGCATCGTGACTTGTAACGGACTGCAATTGGAAAGCGAACTTAGATCCAAATTGTAAGATGGACTTGGGAATACAACAATGGTTCTTTCCGTTGTATCATGACACAACCCACTGGAATAGGCAATGAGTTCAACAGTGAAGTATCCAACGTTCAATCCATCGTGGTAGAAAGTGCTGCTAGGTACAGTTTCGGTAGAGGTGTTTCCGTTGCCAAAATTCCAAGCGTATGCCACCGCGTTTGAAGATTGATTTTCAAACGAAGCCGTTTGCGGACTACAGCCAGGAACATAATTGGGAGCGGTAAAGGCGGCCAATGCGCCTGTTAATACAGTCAAGTTTACGGTTGACGAAGCTGTACAACCATTCTCATTGATGGCTTGCAATTGTGCTGTATAGTTTTGGTTATTGGCGCCTGTGGCAAAGTAAGTATGTTGTGTGTTGTCTAAGGTATCTGTTTCTCCATCACCAAAATTCCAGATATAGTCAACCGCTCCAACAGAATTGTTTTCAAACACAACTTGTAAAGGATTGCAACCTGATGTTGTATTGGTGGTGAAGTTGGCTGTGGGCAATGGATGGATGGTAACAGTTTGTTCAATTGTATCGCGGCATGTACCTGTGTAGGCGATGAGTTGAACGGTGAAATCACCGGCGGAGTTGAAGGTGTAGTTGGCATTGGCTCCGGTGGATTGCGGTCCATTGTTAAAGGTCCATTGGAAAGAAGTTGGATTGCCAGAGCTGGTACTTTGGAATGTAGCGGGTTGTCCAATGCAGGCATTGGTAAAATCAAACGACGTGACAGGTGTAGCAATGATGTTGATGGTTTTTTCTGCTGTTGCTGTGCATCCATTATTGGCTGTTACTGAAAGACTCACTTGGAAAACGCCTGTTGTATCATAAACCACCGAAGGAGGATTCTGTCCGTTAAAAGTCATGCCATTGTCAAAGTCCCATGTAAATTGAGTGGGATTGCCCACATTGGTTTGGGAGAATTGTACTATGGCTGAATCGCATGCAGTGCTGATGTTGCTGGTGATGTTTGCGGAAGGTGCTGGAAGGACCACCAATGTGTGGCTGATGGTATCACTGCAACTGTTGGCAGAGATGGAATTGAAAACCCTGCAAAAGATCGTCTTGGTTCCTGGCGAAGTAAATGCGAAGTTGACATTGCCTGATCCAAGGCTCGTCCATGTGCCATTGATGTTCCAACTGTATTGATTTCCACCAGTGGATTCTTGGATGAATGTTACATTTTGTCCCACGCAAACAGTGTCTTGTGAAATGCTAAAAGCTGCTATTGGCGGTGCAACAATGGATACGGTCATCGTATCTGTAGAAATACCACAGTAATTGCTATCCAACAATGCAATGGTGTATTCTCCGATACCGGGAAATGCAGCAGTGCGCGGTGTGTTGGGCGGAAATGGATACCAGGGTGTCTCCGTATTGCTGCCTACTTCTGCTGGCAATCCAAAGGTCCATTTTAATTGACGTTGAAATATGTTTCCTTGGGTAAAACAGTTTTTGGTACCGCTGTTGGTGAAAGTAAATACCGTATCAGGATAACACAGAACAGTGTGATCTGCTGAAATATTGGGAATATCTTTGTCCCAGAGATGAATGGGATTAAAGGTGGCAACTGAAGCACTACCTTGTATGATATTACAATAATTTTCAGCGGTAAGTGTAACTTGGGTTTCGCAAGTCACAGTGTTGGGAAGATAACCATGGCTGATGGTTTGTCCCAAGTTGGTGAAGTCATAACTGGCATCCGCTGAGCCATCACCAAAATCCCAAGTAAATACCGTGGTTTCTGAAACATTGGTAGAACTGTTGGTAAAGCTCATGCTTGCCGGAACACATGCTTGCGTGCTGAATCCAAAAGGGATCTGAATGGAAGCCGCCGTGGCTTGTTCCATCACAACAACTCCTGTAACGATGCACGACCCAACTGTCTGCGCTATGGTAACAACAAATGTATCAACTGCAGCTGAATAGATGTGTGTGATGATTTCATTGGCCTCCCAGTTGGCGTCAATGGAATTGGCAGTGCCATCTCCCCAATTGACAGATACTCCACCCCAAGCGTCACTGCTTTGAAGATTGAAATTGAAATTTCCACCTGAGCAAGAATACCAATAGGGATGTGAAGAAGGATCGCCGTCATTGTCCAATACCGTGAGACAATTTTGGGCTTGTAAGACCCATTGTCCTGCCATCAAAAGAAGCGCGATGAGTATCCCTTTTTTTACCATATCCATATTACGAATTAAAGTAAAAAAGGTTTGCTAAAAAGTGTAAGAAAAAAAGGTTTTGAGCCTTTAGGTGTTGAATGTGCTGTTTTGTTGGATGTTCTGAACCATTTTGGCTACAGCGGGACAAACCAGGGTGTTGCGGTAAGTGAGATCTAAAATTTGCGCCATGTTCTTTCTGTCCGTGTGCGGATATTCCCTACAGGCCTTGGGTCGGTGCTCATAGATGCTGCATTTGTTATCCTCTCCTAAAAAAAAGCAAGGAGATTGGTTCAAAACCCAATCCCCATCTTCATCGATGTGCAAGTATTTTTCTGTGAATAAGGATGGCTTTATTCGCAAATGCTGTGCAATGCGATTGATGTCTACGTCGCGAAAAATGGGAGAAGTGGTTTTGCAGCAATTGGCGCATGCCAAGCAATCCACTTTTTCAAACATCTGCTCGTGTTGATCATGAAAAAGAGTGTCCAATTTTTTGTTGCTCTTCTGATTGGTCAGCCATTTTTTATTGACTTTTTTCTCGGTCTTGGCGCGTTCCAACCATTTTTTTAACTCCTCATTCATGCGGGTCTTTAAAATTGGGGTTGTTCATGAATGCTGTATCACTCAAGCATTTTAGAAAGGCAATCAAATCATTCTTTGATGTCTCGGACAATTGCAAACCTCCTGAGGTAAATTTCATAAAGGAGTCAATGGTGGTGGAAGGATGACCTCCTGAGTTGTAGTGCTCAATGACTTCTAACAAAGTGTTGAATCTTCCGTCATGCATGTAGGGTGCTGAGAATTCAACATTGCGCAATGTCGGAACCTTGAATTTTCCACTATCCAAAGGGTTGAAGGTAACATTGAATCGTCCAGGATCATTTTCAAAGTGGCTGTCTAGTCCATTGTTGTGAAAAAGACCATCCGTCATTTGCATGTCTCCAAATCCATGACAGTGAAAACAATCCGCACCGTATGATCCTCCTGGCACTTGATCCGGACTACCACCCTCTGTTGTAAACAACACAAATCCGCGGTATTCATCAGGCGCAAATGTGTATTGACCAATACGTTGCTTATCAAACTTAGAGCCTGAGCTGACCATGGTTCTGATGAACGATGCAATGGCCTTGGCCGCCCTTTCTTTAGTAATATGCACAGATCCAAACGCAGCCTTGAACAATGGAGGATAAAGTGTATCCTCAGCCAATTTGAGAACAACATTGCTCCATTGCTCATGCATCTCAATGGGGTTTTCTACAGGTTCCAAAATCTGATCTTCCAAGCTTGATTTTCGGCCATCCCAGAAATAATGCCGAGCCCATCCCAAATTGATGAGCGCCATGGATTGTCGATCTCCTAATGTACCTCCAACCCCGGCTGAGTAGCGATTAGGGTCAGAAAAACTACTTTGTGGTAAATGACAACTTCCGCAAGAAATTGAATTGTCTAGACTTAATTTTTTTTCCCAGAACAAATACTTTCCCAAAAGCACACTCTCTTGCGTGAGTGGATTGTTATTGGGAATGTCCATTGGTGGAAAGAAGGGAGGAATGTCAAGATTATAAGGCTGCGTCAATGTGAAATCATCTAATAGGCCATTGGTATTATTGTCTTCCTCTTGTTGTTCAAGAACATCATATCTACAAGCCATCAAGGCAATGCAAATCAGTAATGACAATATCCAATTCTTTTTTTTCATCGTGGTGGTTCCAAAGGTAAAAACCTTTCATATTGAACAGCATTCCAATCTGTTAAACTCTCTAAGAATTGAATCAAGTCACTTTTTTCTTGATTCGTGAGCTGGAGCGGTTTCATGCGCGGGTCTTGATTTTCAGGATGAGCATGTCCTCCTTGATCGTAAAACTCAATTACTTCTTCCAAAGTTGCAATAGATCCATCATGCATGAAGGGAGGGGTGAGTTCGATATTCCTAAGCGTTGGTGTTTTGAACTTTCCTCGGTCTTGTGTTTTATAGGATTCACGTTCTTTACCCAAATCTTTGTTGTTTTTTAGGCCAATATTGTAGAATTGATAATCTGTGAAAAGTGGTGGTTGATGGCATTCACTACAATGCAGTTTTTTGGATTGAAAGAGTTGCCATCCTCGGTATACTGCGCTATCCCAGGGTTGATCTTTGTAATAGTATGCATGATCAAATGGGGTGTCCGCGCTGATTAGACTTCGTTGAAAACATGCCAATGCCCTTGTGATGACGTAATAATCCAATGGCCGTCCATATGCTTCTTGACTGAGCTTTTGGATTTCTGAATCATTGAGTAACAATGGAGAAATTCCTTTGGCATTGCCGTGCATTTCAACGGTGTCTAACAAAGGTGCTAAGGCTTGCAGTTCCAAAGTTTTCACACCGCCTTCGCTTAGAAAGTATGGTGCGAAAGCGAGATTGAAAAGCGTTGGAGAGTTCCGTTGTGTAGCGTTCTGATGAAAACCCTTGGATGTTTTTTGCCCGTCGGTAAAGGCCATGTTGAGGTTGTGACAACTCCCGCAAGATAGCGACTGATCCTTGGATAATCTAGTATCGTAAAACAATTTCCGTCCCAGTAGTATTCGGCATTCATTGGGTAAATTGTCTTCGGGAAGCACAACCTTCGGGAAATGTTTGGGGAAACGATAGCGAAAGTTTTTTTGATGACAGGATTGCGTTGCAGGTTCTTGACAACCAGCTAGACAAAAGGAGAAAAGGATTGCGACGATTTTTACGGTATCCATTGAAAGGATGATGCGTAGAGGTTCATCGCGCGAATGGCCAATGGTAAATTGCCAGTGGTATGTGTTAGATAATCGGTATCCAAGTGCAAGGTGTCAGCATCGCTCCAAAAACATTTTTGGGCATCAAGAGAGAAGTTCCAAGTTTGCGTTTGTCCTTTGATTACAGTCACATCAGGAACATCAAAAATCAATTCTTGGAATAACGTATCATCACCGCAATGGTAGGCGATGGGATCGATAAGTGGAGCGGTTGTAGAACCCGTTAGGTCAGCCTTCCCATTGAGTTGATAAAAGATATAGCCAGTGTTCCATGTCCAAAACATACCAGCCGCTCCTCCTACACTCAATGGACTGCTGTTGGGATAAGTAGTGGGGTCTGTATTGGTATTGATAGAAGCAGGAATACCCAAACTGAAACCAATGCGCTTAATGGTTCGAGGAGCAGAAGTGATGGTCAATTGTGGGTCATTGAACCAATTGAGTAGCGCAATATTCTGGATGACAAAGGCTGAATCATTCTCATCATACAAGGTGATGTTGGAAACATAACCCCTGAAGTCTTCTAACAGCAGTCTGTAGCCATCAATGTGACTGTAGGTTTGTCCTTGAATAAGGTCGTTGTTTCCAAATACAACATTCCAATTGAAAACATATTTTGTCTCTTGTTCAGGCTCAGGGGGATCCACCACCTCTTTGCATTTGTTGCATTGCGCAAAAAGCAAAAACAGCACAGAGAGCATTGTCCAACGTTTCCATTTATTCATATCCTCAAAAATATATCAACAGTTAATAATTTTAATGAAACAACGTTGTTAAACTCCGTTATTTTAGATGACATGAATCACCAAGGTCCAGTTTTTTGGGTTTGCCGCAGTTCTGCAGGGAGCGGAAAGACCTACAGTTTGGTCAAACAATTTTTGTCTTTGTGTTTGAGAGAGAAATCTGCCGATGCCTATGTGCACATATTGGCCATCACTTTTACCAATAATGCGGCGGCTGAAATGAAAAGCAGGATTTTGGCTAGGCTACACGACTTTTCTCAGGGTACCCGATTGGACAAAGAAAGTGCTGGCGGTCAACTTTTTTGGTTGTTGCAAGAAGAGATGAACATAGATCCATTGGAGTTGGAGTCTCGTGCCAAAAGCACATTATCCCATATTTTACACCATTATCATCGGTTTTCAGTTTCCACCATCGATTCATTCATTCACCGCATCGTACGGGCATTTTCCAGAGATTTAAGCCAGCATCCTGATTTCAATATCGAAATGGATACGGATAGGGTTTTGGAGGAAGTGGTGGATCGTTGTTTGGATCAAGCAGGCAAAGTGGATGCGGTAACCAAATACCTCAAGAAGTTGGTTCAGATTCAAATGGAGGATGGCAAGGCTTGGAATCCCAAGTCTGTGATGTTGGAATACGCCAAAACCATTACCACTGAATGGGGGATGGCCGCATTGGAGTCGCAAAAGGAGTCGGGTTTAACCCTTTCAGATTTTGAAAGAATATTTCAGAATTTATTTGTTATAAAAGACCATTTGATGCAAACGCCCAAAGGAATGGCGGCTGAGATTCATGATCTGTTGATGGGTTGTTCTTTGGACAAAGATGATCATTGGAGAAAAGGGTATTTCTGCGATGTGTTTGTCAAGTTGAAGGAATCACACACTTTGTTTTATGATAGCAATCCTTTTATCAAGACTGAGCTGTCCAGTTGGTGGGAACAAGGTGAGGAGGCCAGTTGGTTCAGAACCAAAGGTGGAAACGTTCAAGTGAAACATCTTTTTGAGGCCAATGCAAATGATATCGCTCATAAGATTACTCAGGTTTGGGAGTGGTTTCATGGTTCTGAAATCAAACAATTGTACTTGGTGGATTCAATCATCAAGAATTTCTATGCCATGGGTTTGGTGCATTATCTGCACGAACTTTCAGAAGGAATTAAACAAGAACGAAATTTCTTGATGATCCAGGATTTTCACCAAATGATTTCCAAGGTGATGATCAATAATCCGACGCCCTTTGTTTATGAAAAAGTTGGCGAAAGATTTGATCATTTGCTGTTTGATGAGTTTCAAGACACTTCGAAATTACAGTGGCGGAATTTTTTACCCTTGGTTCATCAAGGCATGTCCAAAGGAGGAGAAATTTTTGTGGTAGGAGATGGTAAGCAGTCTATCTACCGCTGGCGAAACGGGGATGTACATCAGTTTGTCAACTTGCCCAATATCCCTGAGGATGATGGTTTGCAGGGGTTAGAAGTTTTGCTCGAGAAAGGATACAAGAGCATGGAGTTGAACACCAATAGGCGTTCACATCAGAATGTTGTTTTGTTTAACAACAAATATTTTGATGCTATTCGGGAGAAAATGACCGATGTGAATAAAAAAGTTTACATCAATCAAGCCCAATTGCCCCATCATCCCGACCAAGGTTATGTGCGGTACAAATTGTTTCAGAACAAAGGAACAGCAAGAGAGGACATGATGGCTGATTTGGTTCAGTCCATTCAGGCAGCTCATGCTGATGGGTTTTCTTATTCTGACATGGCCATTTTGACTCGAAAAGGAAGAAAAGAGGCTGCTCCTATTGCGGAAGCCTTGAAAGAACATGGTATTCCAATGAATACCCATGATAGTTTTTTGTTGTCCCTCTCGGCAAAGGTTCGAACGGTGATGGCCTACTTGTCTTTCTTGGCCAAACCCAAGGAGGTCTATTTTAGATTTGATTTGTTGCGCTCATTGTCCGAGTTGGATGAATTGTCTTTTGATTTGACAACTGCCATTGACGCATGCATGGTCATTCATCGATCCAAAGAAGGCAGAGAGAAGCGCGTATTGGGCGGTATTGAGGGTTTTTTAAATCAATGGAATCCCAACATCAAAGCAAGATGGGAAACGGGTTTATCAGCTTATGACCTGGCCAAATCTTTCATTGACGATTTGCAATTGGGCATGGATGAGTATTTGGAATTCCTATTGGATCAGTTGTCTCAGAAGTCAACACAATGGGGTTTTTATCCTGCAGAAGTTATTGCGTGGTGGTCCAAAGCAAAAGAGAAACTTTGCATACAAAGCAATGTCAGTGATGATGCCGTTCGCATCATGACCATCCATCGATCCAAGGGATTGGAATTTCCTGTTGTTTTTTATCCGCGTTTTCAATCCAAGAATCCATCTCAAAACATTTGGGTTCCCATCGATGTTCCTGGTATCCCTTTGAAGGATGTTTACTTGCGCTTCAGTTCTGCAGAGCCCAAGTATTATCAGCCTGATGCTTTTGTCGAAGAATACAACAACCAATTATTGGATCAATTCAATTTGATGTACGTTGCACAGACCAGAGCTGAGGAACGTCTGTATATTTTACAGGAAGAAATCGTTGCAGATAAAGAGGAAGGAAGTAGCAGTGATGTGGCCATCATTGATACATTATTTACGCAGACTTTCAAGGAAGTTTTTGAGGCCATGGGTTCGGAAGCCATAGAACAATCTTGGACGCTCGGTGAGCCAAGTAAGAAGAAGGGGGAGAGTCAAGTGTCAGCTGTCGAAATACGTGATATGAAAACGCAAGTACGATCCAAGAAAGTGAATATCCGCTTCTCAGCAACCAAGAGAAATGAAGACCATGATCACTGGATGTCCAGAAAGAAAGGGGAGCGTACCCATGCTTTTTTACAATTGATGTTGCTGAACCAAAATGCTGGAAAAGCGATGGAAATTTTTGACCAGACCTACACCATTGCAGATGATGAAGAGCGCATATTGTGGAGAACGGTGACTGAAAATGAGGATTGGATGAAATTGGTTTTGTCCCCTCAGGAAAATGCTTGGCGAATAGAAGAATCGCTATTGCTCGAAGGTGGCAAAGAATTAAGGCCTGATGCCTACCGGGTAACGAAAGATTGTATTGAATTGATTGACTTTAAAACGGGCAAAGAAAAGGCTGAACATTTGAGTCAGATTGATGATTATTCAAAGGTTTTATTCGATATTTGGAAGATGCCAATCAAAGGCATGCTTTATTATACCGAAAACCAAAAATGGATACATTCAACCTATCAAGGTCAATTGTTTTAAATCGTTGGATTGCTACAATTGTTGTTTGTTTTATAGGACAATTTCAAACCCACGCCCAGTCACATGATGATTTGGTGGTCATGGGAAAAGTTCCTGCAAAAAGCGCGCGTTCCTCAAAATTGCAAGGTGAGCTGAAAGCCGCTGCCTGTGCACCTTCCACCGCTTTGCGCGATTTGGATTGGAACAATGTGAGTGCTTTGATAGAGACAGGTGGTTCATTGTGGCAAGACCGTGCCAATGGACGCTCTCATTATTTTGTTCCCAAAGAGGGTAATGTTTCAGTCTTGTTTGCGGGCTCATTGTGGATGGGAGGAATCTCTCCTGACCAGCAATTGAAGATGGCAGCCGTTTTGTATCGCTACGATGGGAATGACTACTGGCCTGGACCATTGACCAATGACGGCAGTGCTTCAACCAATGATGGGGTTTGTCAGCAGTGGGATCGATTCACAATTTCATACAGACAAGATGCCCAACGTCAGCGTCAATATTTTGAATGTGCCAATGATCCCAATTGCGATTTGGACGCCACCATGGGCGGACCTTATTCCATTCCCAGTTATTTTTATGATTACCCTGCCATGGGAAATACCGCCCAAGGTCAGGATATGTACATTGCTCCTTTTTATGACTTTGACCAAGATGGTTTGTATGACCCGCAGAATGGCGATTATCCTTGGTTTGATTTTACACGTGAGATAAACTGCGCAACGCGAAAAAGAGAGGATATCGTCCCGCTCTATGGTGATATAAATTATTATTGGGTCTTTAATGACAAAGGAAATGCACACACGGAGTCGCAAGGGCAGCCCATTGGTATGGAAATCCGCGCGCAAGCTTTTGCATTTAATACCAACGACGAAATCAACAACATGACCTTCTACAATTATGTTCTCATCAACCAAGGAACACAAACGCTGAAGGAGACTTATTTCGGTACTTGGATCGATTGTGATTTGGGCGGTCACACAGATGATTATGTCGGTTGTGATGTGCAGCGTGGATTGGGTTATGGTTACAATGGACCTGCCATAGACAATCCAACAGGATTATCACCGGGATACGGCGCCAATCCTCCCGCGGTTGGTGTTGACTTTTTTGAAGGTCCATATCAGGATGAGGATTCTTTAGACAATCCGCTCACAACAGACATTTTGGAAGCCATTGATTTGAAAGGAATTCCATACAAGGGTATTGGTATTGGGTATGGAGATGGTGTGGTAGACAATGAGCGTTTCGGCATGCGTAAGTTCTTGTACCATGGCAGTGGCTCAGGTCCGGCGGGATATCCTACCATTGCCATTCATTATTACAACTACATGCGCGGATTTTGGAAGAATGGTCAACGCATGGCTTATGGTGGAAATGCCTTGACAGAAGCCTCTGGAGCTGATTTGTCCATTGGTGCTGATTTCATGTTCCCAGGTGATACGGATCCGTACAACTTTGGAACTTTGGGTACAGGGACTTCTCCTTGGACAGAAGTGAGCAGTGGCAATCCAGCTGGAGATAGACGTTTCATGCAAAGTGCGGGTCCTTTCACTTTGGAGCCTGGTGATTACAACAACATTACTGTCGGTGTAGTATACGCACGTTCTTTGAGCGGTACTCCATTTGAATCTGTAAATCTAGTTCGCGCTGCAGACGACAAAGCCCAAGCCTTGTTTGACAATTGCTTTGAATTGGTTTCTGGTCCAGATGCTCCAGATGTTTCTGTTCGTGAATTGGACCGTGAAATTATTTTGATGTTGACCAATGACAATGTTATCAGTTCCAATTATCAAGAACAATATGCTTTGGTGGATCCTACCATCCCAGAGTTTGACAGTGAACTGAATCCATTGACTCCAGAACAAAGACGCTACAACTTTGAGGGATACATGGTGTATCAATTGGCCAATAACAAAGTCACCAGCGCCGATTTGTATGATATTACAAAAGCAAGATTGGTAGCGCAGTGCGATGTTGAAAATGGAGTAGGTACCATCGTCAATTTTGAACGTGATGCTGAAACGGGTCAAATCACGCCTTTGTTGATGGTGCAGGGTGCCGATGAAGGCATTCGTCGTTCGTTCCAAATCAAAACCGATGCATTTGCGCAAGGAGACAATAAGTTGATCAATCACAAGACCTATTATTTTATGGCTGTTGCCTATGGTTACAACAACTATGAAACCTACAATGTCGGTTTGGCCGTAGGTCAAGATCAACCATTCTTGGCCTCTCGCAAAGCGGTGTTTGGCGCTATTCCAGTCATATCCGCCATCCCCCACAGCCAAACCCCTGCCAACGGTGGTTCTATTTTAAACGCTCAGTATGGCGATGGCGTAGCGATTACGCGCATTGAAGGAAAGGGAAATGGACTGAACAGTTTGACCTTGGATGCTGCAACAGAGGCCGCAATTTTGTCCAATATCACCTCTTCAGAGTGCACCTACCTTCCTGGTATGGGTCCTGTTGATGTAAAGGTGGTTGATCCATTGGCATTGCCAGCGGCAGATTTTGAGTTGTCTTTGGTAGCAACAGACAATACGGAGTCAAGCCCTGATTCGATGTCTTGGCAGTTGGTTAACTTAACCACTGGCGACACCTTGACACCAGCCCACAGCTTTAGAATGGGAAGTGAGGATGTGTTGTTGGATTATGGATTGTCTATCAACTGGAGTCAATACCAATACTTGAACGACGATGGTGCTTTTGTAAAGCATTACACAGAGTTGATTTCAGGAAGCATGGAGTTTGCAGATCCATCACAACCATGGTTTGCAGGTATGCCAGACCAAGAAGGATTCCAAGAAGGCAACTGGCTCAGAGCAGGAAGTGTGAAGACTGAGGGAACAGATGCCGCTGCGTTGTTTGAACAATTGTATGACGATTTCGAACAGGGAAGTGGAGACGATCCCTTTACCGATGCCTCAGAGAAGTACGAGAGTGTAGTAGGTGGAACATGGGGACCTTATTGCTTGGCATCTTATTCAGTGTTGAACATTGATGCAGATGGTGATCCAGCAACTCCAGCAGTAACCGTAAACAATGTTGCCCCAACCATCAATGATGTCAAGGGAGACAACAATACGATTGACGCTGACCGCAGAAGCAATATCCGCGGATTGAACAACGTAGATGTTGTGATGACCAGCGACAAGAGCAAGTGGACACGTTGCGTGGTATTTGAGATGAATGCCAATGGACTAGCAGAGGACAATGACGGCATCAGCAATGGCACACCAAGCAAGATGAAGATGCGTCACCATAAGTCAGTGGACAAGAATGGAAGAACAGCAGATGATGCAGGCTTCAATGCAGCTGAAGGAAACTTGACAGGCGATTGGGGAATGGGCTGGTTCCCAGGATATGCCATTGATTTGGGAACAGGAGAGCGTTTGAACTTGGCCTTTGGAGAGGATTCATGGTTAGTTGGAGAGAATGGAAATGACATGATTTGGAATCCAACATCTAACTTGATTGCCCCACAAGGATTTGGTGCAGTGGCCGCAGGACAACATTGGATTTATGTGTTTAAGAATTTTGCCAATGAGGACAACAGCACGACTGTCGTTCCTGGATACGACAACGGACAGTTCATGTATGATCAATTGAGCAATAGCGCCTTGAGCTCGAGCAACTGGAAGAAGATCTTCCGCGCTGCCACATGGGTGGGTTCAGCGGCCTTGACACCTGGTTATAGCTTGAAGTCAGTTGAGGAAGGATTGATACCAAATACCTTGCGTGTGAGATTGCGTGTAGCCCAGGCGTATGATAAGTTCCGTTACAACAGCGGAGATGTGAACGACTTGAGCACAGCACAAAATACATGGAGACCATTGTACCGCTTCAGCACCAAGGGCATTGCACCAGTGTTGGGAGATGCTGCGACAGCAGAAGATGCTTTGAACATGATCAATGTTGTTCCAAATCCATACTATGCATTCAGCTTGTATGAGACCAGTAAATTGGACAACCGCATTAAGATCACGAACTTGCCCGAGGAGTGTGTGGTAACGATATACGACATGAATGGAACGATGATCAGACAGTTCAAGAAAGCAGATCCGCTGACTAGCTTGGATTGGGACTTGAAGAATGGGAAGAATATTCCTATCGCATCAGGAACCTACATCATCCATGTAAATGTTCCTGGAGTGGGAGAGAAAATCTTGAAGTGGTTCGGCGTAATGCGACCCGTGGATTTGGATAATTTCTAATTGAATTTTGAAAGAGAAAACATGAAAAAGAATATAGCCACATTGATTATCGCTGTAGGTACAGTGTTTACAGCAGTAGCTGGTAATCCGGATCGTGCGGGTTCTGCAGGGGCAGGTCACCTTTTGGTGAACCCTTGGGCAAGAAGCGCAGGATTAGGTTATTCGGCAATGGCCTCCATCAACGGTATTGAAGCATCATTCAACAACGTTGCAGGACTGGCGTTTGTGAATAAAACGGAATTGTTGTTTTCCTCATCCAATTATTTGGTTGGATCAGGTATCAAACTGAATGCCTTTGGCTTTGGTCAGCGTGTTGGGGAGTCTGGTGTATTAGGTTTGACGGTGACTAGCATGAATTTTGGCGATATTGAAATCACAGAAGAGGATTTGCCAGAAGGAGGAATTGGAACTTTCTCACCCACGTATACTAACATTGGAATGTCCTATGCCAAGGCGTTTTCAAATAGTATTTACGGTGGAATTACTGTCAGAATGATATCTGAGGCCATTTACAATGTACGCTCACAAGGAGTTTCTTTTGACGCCGGAATTCGATATGTTACCGGTGAGAGTGATAACGTTCGTTTTGGAATATCATTGCGAAATGTTGGTCCTCCCATGCGATACAGAGGAGATGGTATGACCGTTACAGCAACCATTCCTACCAATGGAACTTCTTTAACAGTAGAGCAACGTTCTGAGAAGTATGAATTACCGTCTTTGGTAAATGTTGGATTTGCCTATGATTTTATTTTTTCTGAGAATACCAAGTTGACCAGTAATTTTCAATACACTTCCAACTCTTTTACCAAAGATCAGTGGGGTGTTGGAGGTGAGTTTAACTTGAAAGATCGCTTTATCTACCGCATGGGATACCAATGGGAAAATGGATTAAAGTCTGATGAGGATCGTACTTCTGTCTTTACGGGTCCAACAGCGGGTTTAACTGTTCAAATGCCCATGAACAATGGTGGTTTTATTGGGCTGGATTATTCTTACAGAACAACCAATCCATTCAATGGGGTACACAGTATGGGATTGCATTTGACTTTGTAATTAAAAAAAAACATACCTTTGTAAAAGAAACCTCTCGGGGTTTCTTTTTTTTCTAAAACAATCGAGCCATGGCCATAGCGTACTACACAGCAGAGGGATTGAAGAAACTCAAAGATGAGTTGCACAATTTGAAGACAATTGAGCGCCCAAAAATCAGTCAGCAAATTGCTGAGGCACGTGATAAAGGAGATTTGTCTGAGAATGCTGAGTATGATGCTGCCAAAGAAGCGCAAGGTTTATTGGAGGCGCGTATAGCGAAGATGGAAGATTTGGCAGCCAACGCAAGATTAATAGACGAGACGCAAGTAGATAATTCAAAAGTTTACATTCTTTCACGCGTCAAGATTAAAAATCTGAAGAACAATGCGGTTGTAGAGTACACCTTAGTGGCTGAAAATGAAGCAAACTTGGCTGAAAAGAAAATTAGCGTGGATTCACCAATAGGCAAAGGATTGTTGGGCAAAAAGGTCGGTGACATTGCTAAAGTACAAATCCCTGCGGGATTGATTGATTTTGAAGTTTTAGACATCAATCGATAATGGCTACTATTTTTTCTAGGATTATTTCAGGAGAGATTCCATGTTATAAGGTAGCCGAAGATGAAAAACATTTGGCTTTCTTTGATGTTAAACCAATAGCCGAAGGGCATGTATTGGTCATCCCAAAAGTTGAGATCGATTACTTATGGGATATCGAGGATAGTGATTTATCTGAATTAATATGTTTTGCAAAAATGGTTGCTGTTAAGTTGAAGGGTCAATTTCCATGCATTAAAGTAGGAATGGCTGTAATTGGGTTAGAGGTGCCACATGCGCACATTCATCTGGTCCCGATGAATCATGTTGGAGATCTGGATTTTATAAAAGATAGACTAAGTATTTCTCCAGCTCAATTCAATCATTGGATAGAAGAAATGTCTAAATAATATATTTTTTCGGCTTTTCAACTTTTATCATATCTTTGTTGATAAAATAGGATTTTAAATTTAAATTTTTTTATATGAGATTACGTTTGATATGTATTTTATTGATTTGCAGTTCATTAGATTTTTCTGCGCAGAATCTCTTGACAACCCCTTTTAAATTAGGTTTTCTAGGAGATGTTTCAGGTAACAATGTCGCCTCTAATTGCTTGTTTATTCAGAGCGTGGGAATTTCTAAAGTTCAATTTATTCAGAACTCTCCACAGGCCATTTATGTTAGTCAGGGAAATGATATTCCTGGTGAGGTTAAGCTAACGGATGCAACAGGACAAGACTATGTGGTTCCTGGATTTATTAAATGGAGAGCTCCAAGCGGAAATAATCCATCTACAATGATTTTTAAACCCAACACTGGGGTAAATGAGAATATTGTCATTTTTAACAACGGACAGAATCAAGTTTATAATCTTAGTCCATCCAAGTATATTGGCTTAACATTCAACGGAAGAACCCTAAACATAGAAGCAGGTCAGGTAACTGGAAATTCAGCCTCCATGCTCGAAAGGTTAAACTCGTACTTTAGTTCTTTACCAAGATTATCAGTTTCAGGAATAAGCGTAGCAGAGGAATCAGGTCTGGCAAATGTCGTTGTGACCAGAACAGGAAGTCTAAATCAATTGGTTGCTGTGGATTATGTTTTTTCCAATGTAACAGCTAATAACGGAAGCGATTATTCCGGGTTAAATGGAACCTTGGTTTTGCCAGTTGGAGTTTCGTCTGCAAATATTTCTGTCCCAATAGTGGACAATGGTATTTATGAGTTGTCAGAGTCATTTAATGTCGTTTTGAGTAATCCATTAAACGCGGCCTTGATTGGAGGCACAGCTGTTGTAACAATTTTAGACTCAGATCCAATGGTTTTTGGTTGTATGGATACAACAGCTTGCAATTTTAATCCATGTGTTTTTCAAGACAATGGAACTTGTATTTATCCTAGTCTTGAGCAATGCAATGGATTAGATGATGATTGTGATGGAAGTATTGATAATGGTTTTTCATTGAATACATTCTATTTAGATCAAGATGGAGACCTTTACGGAGATAGCAACTTGCCCATTATGGCATGTGTTCAGACCCCCGGAATTGTTATCAACGGTGGAGATTGTGATGATTTCAATTCAGAAATTCATCCTGGTACGGTTGAGATTTGTAATAATATTGATGATGATTGTAATGGGGTTATCGATAACGGATTTGATTTAGACGGTGATCAGTGGACCACATGCGAGGGAGATTGTAACGATCAAGACCCATCAATAAACCCAGGAGTTTTAGAAGGTCCTTTTCAAGACGGAACTTGTGATTTCATAGACAATAACTGCGACGGTGTAGTTGATGAGTATTGGGACCAAGATCAGGATGGTTACACTGTTTGCGAAGGAGATTGTGATGATTTCAATGATTTGATTCATCCAGGTATCATTGAATCATGCAACAACATCGATGACAACTGTAACAATCAGGTTGATGAGAACTTGACACAGTATGCAGTTTACACGGATGCTGATGGTGATGGTTATGGCGAAGCAACAGGAACAACCGCTTGTACTCCAAGCACAATCTTACCCGGCGACTGTAACGATAGCAATAGCTCAATCAATCCAAATGCTGCAGAGTCATGCAACAACATTGATGACAACTGTAACAATCAGGTTGATGAAAGTTTGATTTCTGGTTGTACAGATTTTACGGCATTCAATTATAATCCGGATGCAAATTGCGACAATGGTCAGTGTATTCCCAGAGTTTATGGATGTACCAATGCTGAGGCTTGTAACTATGTTCCCGCAGCGAATACAGATGATTCTACATGTGTAGTTTTAATAATTGAGTCTGATACCAACAACGTTTGCGGTAATCAGCCAATTGTATTGAACGCAGTGGTAACAGGGTTGGCTCCTAATTCAGGTGTGACCATGAACAATGGCCCAATTTCAGGATTTTCAGGTCCCTTCTTTTTTGAGAATAGTAGCTATTATATCTCCAGTCAAAGTACAAACTGGGACAATGCCAACGCAGCAGCCATTGCAATGGGAGGACAGTTAGCGGTGATTAATTCAAATGATGAATTAAATTATGTAAAGAATTTGATTGGTCAAAATGGAGTTAGCCCTTGGATTGGATTAACACAAGATGTAAATGCTCCAGATTTTTCTGAACCCGCTGGAGGATGGTATTGGACCAATGGGGTTCCGTTTGCTTTCAATTGGGATTTGCAATACGATACCGAGCCGAACAACTGTACAGCTTGTTGTGGAAGTGTTGAGAATGCAGCACAGTTTTACAGCAACGGAACATTTAATGATTTGTGCATTAATACAAATACACGATATCTGGTAGAGTTTAACCAAAGCGCTTCTTATACAATTGTTTGGAGCAATGGAATGCAGGGAAATCAGATTGTCGTAAATAACAATGGAACAACAACCTACACAGCTAATTTAACTTGGCCAGGAGGACAATGCGCAAGGTCCATTGCGATTACTACAGAAACACCTACGTTGTATTACACAGACGCTGATGGCGATGGATACGGAGACATCAATGCAGTAGCTGTTGAGGCATGTACTGCACCAACAGGATCAGTAGACAACAACACCGACTGTGATGACAGCAATGCTTTGGTCAACCCGGCACAAACAGAGGTATGTAATGATGTTGATGACAACTGTAATGGTCAAATTGATGAAGGCTTGACTTTCGTTGATTACTACACAGACTCTGATCTTGACGGATACGGAACAACACCAGTATTGAACTACTGCTTAAACCCTGGATTGGGTTACACAACA
>JBEISW010000240.1:0-3641 GCA_040375215.1 Crocinitomicaceae bacterium
GGAATGGAGCAAAGCGAAATGAACCAAAAGATACAGTGGACAGCCCGGTGACCGGTGGCGAAGCACAGCGGAGCCACTGGGCAGGCGCCATCATCATGGGGATGAGGGGATGAAGAAATGAAGGAATGAAGGGATGAAGGGATGAAGGGATGATGTTAATGTGTTAATGCCTGATTTAGCTTGACCGTTTTTTGTAAATCTATTTTAGGACGGGACATTTAAAAGGTTCTGATAGGTCTTACTAATAAGTTATTTGATTTCGGCCAAGCATTTATAACAAAATACCCATAGAAAAAGTCCCATAAATATGCCAAGTTGGCATCATGCTCTGATGAACTCCAATACTCTGAAGATTGAAACCCTCCAATTAAAAGTCGTTTATCATACAATTTTTGAAGCTCATCCATTGATGGCAGAAACCAATCATCATAATTCTCAATTATTAGATTTGAACAGGCCTCAGCTGCGTTCATACAACCCGCATTCACAATATCTATTGTGTTCTGAGCACCGGAGCCAATGGACAGTCCATCTGCACCGCTAATTGCCATTCCATAACATCCCCACTGATATGTTCCCTGCAAATCTTGGGCAGCCGCTATCAATCCATGTTTCTCTCCTGCCACATAGCCCGCATCTCCGGGCTGGAAAATATATGCCACCTTACCTCCTTGATAATCTTGGCCAATCACAACATTGTTGTTGTTCACTGCCGTCCCTGTACAAACACAACTACCATTGATCACATCATTGGTGGTGTTGGAATTGTTGTCATTGCAAGCGGTACCTTGTATCAAACAAGAACCATCATCCACATTGGCAGCGGCATTGTAATTACAGGCCTGTGCATCGGTGCAACCATTCACAATGGCCTCCCCTGCACATTGGCAATTGTTATTGATCACATCATTAATCGTATTGGCATTGCCATCGTCACAGGTTGCATTTAAGTACAAACAAGATCCATCATCCTGATTGGCATTGGCCAAGAAATTACAAGCCGCTCCGTCTGTGCAGCCTGCACCTGTCAATGTTTGAGAATCTTTGAGACATCTTACACTATATCCCATTCTTATTTGAAATTCTCCCCTATAAACATTAGAGAAGTTATATCCCAAAATTCGACAAAATGAATACAGTGTCGGATAACCAGATAAACCCATTAGTTTGGGTGTAGAAGTCCATAATGCACCGTAAACACCCTTGTTCACATAAACACTATTATATTCCCTGGACCCCCCGGATAGAATTGATAGTTCACTCTGGTTGGTAGCACCTATATTGGGTGAATTCCATCCTGTGATAGACTTCATTGCTCCGCCTTCATTGGTACCTCTATTTCCATATACCTCTTGATCAAACAACGACATCCCCAAACTCCCCTCCAAATACATCCACTCACAGTCACTCGGCACATGCCATCCAGAAGGACAAAGGCCTCGGCTGTCAACAGTTGTGTACCAATTGTACAACTTACCATATATGGAATCGTTTACAGGATCGTTGTTGTAAATGGCAAAAGCTCCTGTTGTTGTGTTTTGCCAAGTGGTGTTATCCAATCCAGTAGGAATCAAATCTCCGTTGCGGTATTGGTCCGTGGCCAAGTTATCAGCAAACCAACATTGCCCGCCAATTTCGACCAAATCATAGGTACGGCCGTCATATGTTAACGAAGTTTGCCCATTGCAACCTACTACGTTGATGTATTCATTGGCGCATGTTGCATTGCCTGGCAAAACTTGAGCTCCAAGACCACTGGTTGGAATGTTGTTGGCAGGATTCGCCGAGCTAATACCTGGTACGATCACACTCTGTCCCCCTATTGACAATGTATCTCCTGTAGGACTTACCGATAAATGGGTACTTTCAGCATACAACGCATACGGCACGCTCAACATCTGCTGTGTTCCCAGATCCACACTACCCATCATCACATGTAAAAACTTGGCACCACTGCCCCAGTTGATAGAAGCAAAGTTGCCTTGCGAGACAACGCCATTACCAACGACACAACTCACCAAGCCTTGTGCGTTGCTGGTGAGCGCGTGGTTCTCTTGGTAAACGATGGTTCCACCGGCGGTGCCGTCATGGATCATGAAAGTCAAGCTCACTGCACTGTTGGCCATCTCCGTTCCGTCCACATTGCGCATTACTGCTTGGTAAGGGATGCCTTGAGGGGATTGGGAATACGAAGAAAGAGCGAGAAACAGAAACAGAGCGGGAATGAGGTTTTTCATGGTCATCAATTATAGTTCAAATATAGATAAAAATGAAAAGTGGAAAGTGGGAAATGGAAAGAGAGAAATTTTTTAGAGCCCCTTAGGGGCGACATATTAATAGGGAGGAACATTGATGCATTACCGCATCGCGCCAGGGATGGGAGCGGCATCCTTTTGGGGAATGGAGCAAAGCGGAATGAACCAAAAGATACAGCGGACAGCCCGGTGAACGGTGGCGGAGCAAAGCGGAGCCACTGGGCAGGCGCCAAAATCATAGGGATGAAGGGATGTAGGGGCGAATTGATATTCGCCCTGAAGGGATGAAGTAGCGAGAGCATGAAATGCGATTCGCTATGAAGGGTCGAAGCATGCTTCGACCCGACAACGGATTCGACCCGAAATAAAAAAACTTTTGGTGAAAAAGGAAAAAGGAGTATATTTGCCGTCCTATTAAGAAAAATTATTAACATGTACGCGATCGTAGAAATAGCAGGGCACCAGTACAAAGTGCAAAAAGACCAGCAGATCTATGTTAATCGTCTTCAAGATGCTGAAGGTTCAAAAGTTACTTTTGACAAAGTATTATTGACAGATGATGGCAAGAAAGTAACTGTTGGCGCCCCAGCTGTAGAAGGCGTAAAGATCACCGCCTCTGTAGTACAACATTTAAAAGGTGACAAAGTCATCGTATTCAAAAAGAAGCGCCGCAAGGGCTACCAGAAGAAAAATGGTTTCCGCGCTTATTTAACAGAATTGAAAATTGAGAAAATCGGGTAATCCGAACTAAAAATTTAATACCATGGCACACAAGAAAGGTGAAGGTAAAGTAAAAAACGGCCGTGAATCGGAAAGCAAGCGCTTAGGCGTTAAAATTTACGGCGGTCAAACTTGCGTAGCAGGTAATATCATTGTTCGTCAACGTGGAACACGCCACAATCCTGGCGTTAATGTAGGTATTGGTAAAGACCATACTTTGTATGCATTAACAGACGGTGTGGTTCAATTCCGCAAGAAGAATGACAACAAGTCTTTTGTATCGGTGATGGCCAACGCCTAACCGGGTAGTTTGTTTTTATTTTTTCTCCCGGTCTTTCTTTGAGAGGTCGGGAGTTTTTAAGTATCGAATAAGCCGGTACTCTCGATTATGCCTTTGCAGGGACAACCGAAACGAATGACTTGTTATCTTTCTTTTTACGGAATTCTACAGTTCCATCAACCAATGCGAACAAAGTGTGGTCTTTGCCCACGCCGACATTAACGCCGGGGTGGAACTTGGTGCCACGTTGACGCACGATGATCGAGCCAGCAGAGATCAACTCACCGCCGAAAGCTTTCACACCGAGCATTTTGGGCTTGGAATCACGCCCGTTGCGCGTAGAGCCGCCGCCTTTTTTCTGTGCCATGTCAAATGCTCCTCAATCA
>JBEISW010000305.1:0-2755 GCA_040375215.1 Crocinitomicaceae bacterium
AGGGTAAAGGTATCGCTTCTTAAGTCAAGCATGCTAAGCGTTTTGTGTTTTAAATTCAGAAGTGAAATGGAACGTCAATTCAGGGTAGTTGTTTTGCTCCATGTCCAAAATAAATTTACTAGGAGCAAGATAAACATCATGTCCCTCTTTATCGATCACCATATTATTGCCCTTGATTCTTTTGAATTCACCTAACTTGGAATCGTCTGTTGAGGTAATCCAACATGCTTTGTAGAATGATTTGTTTTCAAAATCACACTTTGCGCCGTATTCATGTTCCAAGCGATATTTGATGACTTCAAATTGCAATTCGCCTACTGTTCCAACAACTTTTCTTGAACCCGGTTCTTGCAAGAATAATTGAGCCACTCCTTCCTCTGTCAACTGCCTGATACCTTTGTCCAATTGTTTGGATTTCATTGGATCTTTATTGATGAGCTCTTTGAATATCTCTGGTGAGAAATTGGGAATGCCTCTGTATTGGAAATTTTCGCCTTCCGTAAGTGTGTCGCCGATTTTGAAATTGCCGGTATCATATAGGCCAATAACATCACCTGGATAAGCTTCCTCGACAGTATTCTTAGCTGACGCCATGAAGGTGACAGGGTTAGGATATTTGAAATCTTTGGCGAGTCTTGTATGCTTGTAAAACTTGTTCCGCTCAAAAACACCTGACACTACTCTCAGAAAAGCAATACGGTCTCTATGGCGCGGGTCGATATTGGCGTGGATTTTAAAAACAAATCCACTGAATTTCTTTTCTTCAGGGGCTATAAACTTTAAATCACTCTCCCTGCCTTTGGGATAAGGAGCAATCTCAATGAATTTATCCAAAAGCTCTTGAACCCCAAAATTATTCATGGCTGATCCAAAGAAAACGGGGGCTAATTCGCCGCTCAAATAGCGCTGCGCATCAAAGGGCTCATAGACAGAATCAATGAGTTCAATATCTTCTCTCAATTGTTGTGCATACTCTCCGCAAAATTGGTCAACCTTAGGATCATTGATGTCATCAACAGTGACCACTTCATCATTGATTTTGGTCTTTAATGACTCAAACAAGTTTAATGCTTTGTCATAAATTTTGTAGACACCTTTGAATGAGTATCCTTTGGAAATTGGCCAAGAGAGTGGTTGAACTTTGATGTCCAACTTCTTTTCCACCTCATCCAACAAATCAAAAGGATCTTGTCCTTCCAAGTCCATTTTGTTAATAAAGACAATTACGGGTGTGTTGCGCATGCGGCAAACTTGCATGAGTCGCTCTGTCTGCGATTCAACACCTTTCACACTATCAATCACCAAGATAACACTGTCAACTGCGGTAAGTGTGCGGTAAGTGTCTTCAGCAAAGTCTTTGTGACCAGGAGTGTCCAGCAAATTGATTTGCATTCCGTTGTATTCAAACACCATCACCGAGGTTGCAACAGAAATACCTCTTTGTCTTTCAATTTCCATGAAATCGGAGGCCGCTGTTTTGGTAATCTTATTGCTCTTCACTGCACCTGCTGTTTGAATGGCGCCTCCAAATAGTAACAATTTCTCAGTAAGGGTAGTCTTTCCCCGCATCAGGGTGGGAAATAATGGCAAAGGTCCTTCTTCGACCAATCTCTTGCAATCTGTCCATTGGACAAAGATAAGGTTTCAGAAATCATGTGAGCTGATACCGCTGCTCTTTATTTTTAAGATTGATCGAATCTGTATAGGTTAGCAGTTTTCTTTCAATGAGCGGGGTTAGATAAGCACGCTTGTTATTGCTCTGGTAAGTTAAACCCAGCACCTCTTCAATTAATTCTCGACCAGACTGAGGACCATGCTCGCACGCTTTGAGAATGCGAAAATGTTTGTCATTAAGTTCAATTGGTTTGTAAAGCTTTGGCTTGGTTTTTTTGTAGGTTTTTGGTGCTTCAAGGAGGCTGGTAGTTGGCATCAATAGTTTTTGACCTTTTTCCAGTATAACCCATTTCAAATAGTCCTCTATCTTGGATGCTAAATAGTAAGGTAAGCTGAGCAGAGTGAAGTTTTTTCCGTTGGGAGATGTTATTTCGTCGATGTTGATTTTTCCATCGTAGAATCTCACTGCCAGCGCTATGGGGGATTGATCCATAAAGATATGCAGTGATTTTAATTTTCCTGTTGGTCCAGATTTCACTTCAATGGGGACGAGGTGTCCGTTGTAGTTAAATACATAATCCAGTTCAGCCTCAGATTGTTTCTTATTGCGAATCCAAAAGTTGAGTTGACTTAAACTTAATGTTTGGGTGGATAACATCTCTTGACCAACCCAATGTTCAATCATTCTGCCTTGGTACTCTTGTTGCATTTTAATACTACCCAACAAATCTTTCTGAGCGCCTAAAAAATGATTGACCATACCGGTATCAAGGAATTGAAAGCGTGGTGTTTTTTGATGATCTTGAATGATGGGTATGGTTGGTGAAGTTGTTGGGTAAATCAATTGGATAAGATGGGTTTTCTCGAGGTCACGTATTACCTCGGCAATGGCTTTTGACGTATAGTTGTTTTGTCCAAATTTTTGAAATGAAGCCCTTAATCCTGCCATTTTCATGGCTTGTGGAATGGCGTATTTGATGAGTTGCAATTGTTGTTCATTTTTGACATACCGCTCCGCATCATGGAAATAAGATTGTATGAGCCCATCATAAATTTTTTTGAGTGCGGTGAGATCCTTGGTTTCTTGATACACTTTCACTACCTCTGGCATACCTCCTATGATTGCAAATGTGTGGAAAGC
>JBEISW010000196.1:0-4473 GCA_040375215.1 Crocinitomicaceae bacterium
GTAGATTTTCAATAGTACTTTTCATGTGGGGTTGATTGTTTGCCACGGATTTAGTAAGTTTGTGCAACCTATATAATGATTGAAAGGTCATTAGTACTGAAGAAACCATCCTATGAAGCACTATTTGCTATTTTTTTTGCTTATTGTAATAGGCATTACTTCTACATCACAGGTAATGACCATATCTACCTCTAACAATATCACCCCTGCATCACTCAACAACTATATCAACAACATTCTCATTAGCAGCGGGATAACCTCTGATTTCATCTCCTACTCTGGAAAACCTGAACAAATTGGTTACCTATCTGCAGGAGGTGTGCAAGCTGGACTACCTTTTGAAAGCGGAATCGTATTGTCCTCAGGTTCTGGTGATGGTTTAAACAATATTACTGGTGGCGTTAATGGACCATGGACATTGGGTGGTGTTTCTAGCCCTGTTTGGCCAGGAACCTTCAGCCCTACAACCCAAATTTGTTACTCTACCCCTTGCACTCCAACAGGGGCTGAAGGCACCATAAGTAATTTATTGGCCACACAAGCGCAGGATGTTGATGACCAGCTTTTGGCATTAGGGCTATACACTGGCCCTACATTTATGCCTGCAAACGTTTCCATCAATGACATGGTCATTTTGGAATTTGACTTTATTCCATCTGGGCCTTTGATGTCTTTCGAGTACATTTTTGGATCAAACGAATACACCGGTTACGAATACACACAATTCAATGACATATTTGGCTTCTTTGTTTCTGGACCAAACGTGGATCCCACATTGCCCAACTACGATAATCTAAACATAGCCAGTGTTCCAGGCTACGACCCTCCCCTTCCCATTACCATTTCTACCATCAACAATGATGCACCTGCCATCAATAGTCAATACTATGTGAACAACAACCCGGCAGTAAACCCCATAAACGCCAGGGGATTCACAGATGTTTTAACTGCGTCCCTTGATGTAATACCATGTTTGACATATCACATCGTATTGGCTGTTGCCGATTGTGGTGATTCAGGTTTCGACACTTTTGTGATCTTAAAAGAAAACTCCTTGTTGAGCATTCCAGATGTCACGGTTAACTTAAACATCAACGGATCATCGGTAACCAATAATATGATTTTTGAAATGTGCGGTCAACCCGTTTTGCACGTAGAATATGATCCAACTGTTACGCCAACGGCAAACGCGGATATTGTATGGGGAGGTACTCCTATCGCTTTTGATGGATCTAATCCCAACAACTATGACTATGCCGGGTTAGATGCCAACGGCAATCCTATTCCATTGCCGAATGCCATCAACTTGACTCCAACAAACCCATCAATGGATATCATCATCAGTGCGACAAATGATAACATGGTAGAAGGACTTGAAACCATTCAACTTCAAATCTTAACACCAGTGGCAGGATGTGCTGGGTTATATAATTCACAAGGCCAAGATATCATCATCAACGACCTCCCGCCTTTGGACTTGGCTTTTGATTCCCTAGCCATTATGCATACCATTGATTTTGACACTTTGTATTTGGCTTGCAACAATCAAACGCCCTTACCTTACGACCTCACAGGCGGTGACGCCAACTACACCTACTCTTGGCAAGATGAAAATGGAGAAATCAGTACCAACAGTACAATGGTGTATGATGGCGCTGTGCTTGGAGAAGGAAATGTTTCATTAACCGTAGCGGATGGCTGTAATCAAGTGACCACGGATGTTCTTCAAGTTGAGTTCCCTCGTTTGGAATTCTCTGTGGGCAATGATTTTGTTGGCAATTGCCAAGACCCCCATACCGTATCCCCTGATGTTACTTCTGGAACTCCTGGTATCAATTTCCAATGGTATGCCGACGGCGTTCTAATGTTCTCCAACAATCAACCCAATAACACGGCCATCAGCGAGACATTGACTTTCAATGATACCACCTATGTGGCTGTTAATGGTATCGACCTTTGCGCACAGACTTATTCTGATACAATGATATTCTTCATCCCAGACGCACCTTTAGACATTACCAATATCCCTGATACAAGTGTTTGTCTCTATGGTAACGCTTCATTCTCTGCCGAAATAACAGGCGGCGGCGGCGGTTACGTGATTGAATGGCCTCAACTGAATATCATGGGTGCCAATGCTACTGTATACAATATCCTAGGAGACATTACCCAAATTGTTCAAGCTGAGGACGTTTGCGGATCTGTTGCTTATGACACCATCCATATTCACATGGCCCCTGTATCAGCCAATTTTGAAGCTACCATGTTGGATGAAAACATCTACGAATTTGCCAGTATTCCATGTGATAGCTGTGTATACGATTGGGATTTGGGAGATGGTTATACCACTCAAGACACCTTGTTCACGCACGAGTTTGACGGTTTGGATGCCTATACAGTTGAACTTACTGTGGTGAACGATGCCGGATGCTCAGATCATCAAGAGTTCACGGTAACAGCCCCAGCTTATTATTACATTCCTTCAGGATTTACGCCAAATGGTGATGGAATCAATGATGGCTTTGGTATGGTCATGGAAAATGTTGAATTGTATGAACTTACCATCTTTAACCGATGGGGGCAAGTTGTACATTATAGCAATGACCCTGATCAGCCTTGGTTGGGTGATGTGAATCAATCAGGACAATATTACGCGCCCAATGGTGTGTACTCTTATAGCCTAAGATTCAAAGGGAAAAACAAAGAGGCCAAAACAATTCATGGCAACATTACCATCATGCGTTAATCCTCAATTTCCTTCTCTGCCAAAAGATTGGAAATCATAGCCACGATTTGTTTGGGATGACCATCGGGCATTTGCTTGAATTGCTCATGTAAAAAAGTTTGAGATTCAATCAACTGTTCTTCTGACAAAGGACCATCCATAACTTCAATGATTGAGTAGCATTCTAGAATTGTCTCCATACCTCCATTGATTCCAATTTGAATCAACTCTTTGACGTGATCCTTTGGATTACCCCCGCAGTTCCACATGAATGCCATGATTTGACCATAATGCGCTTTCCATTCTGTATTGCGCAAAGCCTTCATGAACTCCTCTTCAAATCCTGAAACTTTAACCGTATTCAAAATATCACGCAATTCGTTTTTCAAATCGCCTTCACTCGAATGAATAAAAACAGAAATGAGCGGTGAAATAAAATGTAATTGAGGATGCTCCTGCAATGCCTCTATTGCCTTTCTAACTTTATCATCATCTTTGGAAAACAAATCGTCCATGACTTTACTTTCCCATTCTTTATTCACTTTGGCCATCAGTATATTTTTTGCGAAAATAATTGCAATTGGCCAAGAAATATTTTAATATTGTGTGAAACAATAAAATCATTCAAGTGAAAAATCTATTCGCCTTAGTGCTTGCCTTAATCACATTCAACGCTTTTGCACAGAGCAACAACCCTATTCAAATTACCATAAATGGTCAAACAGATCGAGGTGCGCTATGGCAGATACATGAAGATTTAAAAGTTCAAGGTCTAAATTTCATTTACAACCCTGAGTTTGATAACCAACGCAGATTGACCAAACTATCCTACAGCATCAAAGACAGTGCAGGAAATGACATCGTCGCCAATACGGATGTTCCTGGCAATTTCCAACAAGGTGCAATGGCCATAATAAAATTGAAGAAAGTCAATGACCATTGGGTAAAAGAATAATAGTTCAAAACCTATTTCTTAAAAACCGCTGATGCGGTTTTTTTTATTTATCCCTACCTTTGGAAGGACATGTTAAAGCAAAATCTACAACTCAAACTTCAGCAAAAATTATCCCCTCAGCAGATTCAATTGATGAAGCTGTTACAAGTTTCTACCATGGACTTGGAACAACGCATCAAAGATGAATTGCAAGACAATCCTGCATTGGAAGAAGGGGATGAAGAAATGGAAAGAGATGACCAAGATGAATTGGATCAGGATGACAATATCGAAAATGACAATGATGATATTGAAATCAATCTCGAAGATTATTTTGATGAAGACACACCTGATTATAAAACACAAGTCAATAACCAAGGAAAGGATATTGAAGAGCGCCAAACACCCATAGGTCAAGGCAACTCGTTTCAGGATTTGTTGTATCAGCAATTGCATTTCCTGGAATTGACAGAAGAGGAAATGATGATTGCAGATTACTTAATTGGCAATTTGGATGATGATGGTTATTTGCGAAGGGATTTAGCGTCAATCGGCAACGATTTGCTCTTCTCTCAAAACATCAACACAGAAATAAAACAGTTAGAGCGTGCATTGAACCAAATTCAATCTTTAGACCCTCCTGGAATAGGAGCGCGTAACTTACAGGAATGCCTTTCGATTCAATTAAAGAGAGCAGAGAAAAAAGATGAGGCCAATGTTACCGCAAGAATTATAGTAGCCAAATATTTTGAGGAATTTACAAAGAAACATTTTGAGAAAATTGCGATTAGATTGAACCAAACATTGGATGACA
>JBEISW010000041.1:0-11316 GCA_040375215.1 Crocinitomicaceae bacterium
AAAGAATTGAATCTCAGCCCAACTGAGGCTGAAAAGTTTTGGCCCATTTATAATGCTTTTGAGGATGTAAAAAAGCAACAACACAAAAGCATGAAAAAATTGCATGACGAGGAATCTCAATTCATTCAATCCACTGAAGATTTGGGGGAATTCACAAAGAAATTGGGAATACTCAAACAACAAGAATCAGAGCAACTCTATCTTTATCTGAAGCAAAGTGCTGATGCCATTGGACTCAAAAAGGCCAAAATATTGATTGGCATTGATGCAAAATTCAAAAAAGAAATGGGTGATCGATTGAAGGAGCGCAAACAAAATTCAAAAGGACAGCATCCCAAAAGAAAACGTTAATATCTTTAGAAAATGAAAACATCTAGATTCTTTGCTCTATTTACTTTAATGACAACATTTTCTTTAGCGATATCTTCATGTAAAAAATGGAGAGACAATCGGGATACTACCATTATAAAAGATCAAAATGTTATTGAAGGATTGTTTGATGACATGTTCAAGATAGTAGATCAAGCTTCGAGATCAACAGCAGGAATAAAGTCATTGGATGATCCATGCATTGATGCCATTACTGTTGATACTGTGTCTACACCCAAAGTTATGGTGATTGAATACGGAACGGATGATTGCGCAAGTAGTGATGGCCGCGTAAGAAAAGGTGTTTTAACCATAAGTTATACAGGACGTTACCGCACCCCGGGTACTATCATCACCGTTACACCAGAGAATTTTTCAATCGACGGTTACACCATCAACGGCAGTAAAACCATTATCAATGAAGGGCTCAATTTTCAAGGTCAACCCTTTTTTAGCATTACTGTTTCTGCATCCATAACTGCACCTAATAATGAGTGGGCTGCAACATGGACTGGCAATCGCACACGCACCTGGACAGAAGGATACAATACCATACTCAATATTTTTGACGATGTATACAGCATAACTGGAGGCGGAACAGGAATCAATCGCAACAACGTATCTTACACGATGACAATTGACGAGCCCCTTATTGCCAAAATTGGCTGCGCGTGGATTGTGCAAGGTGTCATGACCATTGACCCAGAGCAAGGTCAAAATCGAGTAATCAATTGGGGAAGTGGTGACTGCAACAACGGGCTGACACTTACAGTGGGCACTCATGAATACGAAGTCAATGGTGGAAATTAATTGACGGCTCTATTTCGAACAATAAAGGTTGTCAAAAATGACAACCTTTTTATTATTTATATTCCTCGAAAACTATTTGAAATACTCTTCCAAAAACTCTTCCATCTTGCTTCTAACTATCAAACGGCTAATCACTTTTCCATTCTGATCAAGCGCAATTAAGGTAGGTGTGCTAGGCACAGGATAATGGTTATTGAATTCCTTTCTAACATCGTAAGCCAAGAAAGTATCTTTCCAAGGTTGGGGATGTGCATTCACATAAGTCTTCCATTCGCTGATATCCTTATCAATGGATACAGCATAAACTTCTAAACCTTGGCTGTGGTATTGATCATAAAGCCCCCTAAGAATGGGTTTAAACTCTTCACAATGATTGCAGCTGCTCTTCCAGAAAAGTATCAAGGTCATTTTATTCTTTTTGCAAACGTCCAAAAGAGAAACAGGTGTAGCGTTGATATCCGGCAACTTCAATGGCCAAACCTTTTTACCAGGGGCCACCTCATTCAAAGCATTCACCAACTGGTCATTGGCAGATTTACTGCTATGATCCTCTGAACAATCTTGACTATAATGGGACAATAAGTAGGAAAGTCCCTTTTCACTTTTATAACCCAACATTTTGTCCAACAAATATTTGAACAGGAACTGATCTACCTCTTCTAATCCACCAGTTCTAAACATCACCCCATCGATAAAATCAATGGCATAGTCGTCAGAATCTTTTTGTTGCATGTGCTTGAAATAGCGCTCCAAGCTTCTGACAAATAGATTATGATGCACTCAACCAGGTTGATAGTAAGGCACTTTACTAATACCAAACTTGATATAGAACAATGAATCATTCAATGATTCATGCTTTTCTTTTGGATAATCTGATCTTACCGGTTGGTAGACCAAATCAGCTACAATATCACCAGTAAAAGTCCCTCTGTTTTGTTGGGCCATTCTACGCGAGATTTGATTCAAATTGGCCGTAGCCATTTCCAATTTTTTCTGATCCAAAGGAACAGTTGTGCGCAGGGCATCAAAATCAAGGTAGGCATTCATCAATTCACTGTACAATAGATTCTCTTGTGATTTGTCAATTGCCAATGGTCTACCATTCATCTCTGGGTAGGCAATGACAAAATTCATGGATTTGGGTTCATCCTTGTATTGGGAAATAATAAAATCAGACCAGATGACACTATTTTTACCTGAGGGAAATCGGAAACGGTATTGTCCATAGACAGGAGGTGCAAACTGAAAATCAACTTGACCATCCTTATCGAGGGCTTTGTTGTCGATTTGTTTCCACTCTTGGCCGTTCATGTATTCAAAAATGACCTTCATATTGCCGTTCGGCAATTGATTGAACTTAGCATGAATGTTGACATTCTGAGCAAAAGTATGGTTTCGAGCTCCAATTAGGCTCAAAAAAGTAAGCAATAAAACTGAAAATCTTTTCATATTTTTCATGTGATAAAAACCATGCCGAAGATAATTCAAACAGCGCATTGACTTTTTTGTTTTTTTTTTTGAAGATGAAAAAAAAAAGTTTATATTTGCATCCGCCAAAGCGAATAATGGCCCGTTCGTCGAGGGGTTAGGACAGCAGATTTTAATTCTGTAAACAGGGGTTCGATTCCCCTACGGGCTACGAAGAAAAGGTACCATTTGGTGCCTTTTTTTTTGTGCCTTTCAAAAAAACTTGTATTATTGAATGATCATGAAAGGCGAATGGAGGAAAATACTTGGATCAGAAATAGATGCTGAGGCTTGGGATCAATGCGTTGCTCATAACAACGGGGCGATATTCTCCTTGAGTTGGTATTGGAATGCCGTTCTACCTAAATGGCATGGATGGATAAAAGGAGATTACGAGGCTGTGATGCCTGATGCTTTGATTAAAAAGTGGGGAATCATCAACAGCAATAAGACGCCACTTTATGTGAAATATATAGAGTGCCTAGGTGAGAAAATATCTCTTGAGGAAAAAAGCATTATGCTCCAAAAAATTACTGGGAAAGGAATACTGAAAGCAATTCAGGTACAACCAGGAATTGAATTGAAGGGTAATATTAAATGGCACCGTGTTCAAACCGCACCATACATGGGTGACAATATTTCCAGAGAGCTCAAGAAAAATTTACAAAAAGCAGAACGTGAAAACTTCAAAATAGATTTCAATCAAACATTGGATCGTTTTTCAAAGTTTATGAAACGTCACCACCCCTATGATTGGCCTCAATCACAACAAAGCAAGCTTGAGCAACTCTTTATGGCAGGTCATGAAAGAGGAATGATTAAAATAGCTGGATTGAGCTGTGACGGCTTGATGGTGGCTATGCAGATGTATGGTGTTTTTAATGGCACCTTGTACACCATTCAGAATGCGTCAGACAAAGATTACCGCGAGCTACATGTCATGTCCTATCTCATCCATCACTTGATAAATGAGATGCACCATTCTCATCAAATTAATCAGATTCATTTTATGGGTTCAAGCAACAAAAGTGTAGCCCGTTTCAATAAGAAGTTTCAAGCTACTGACTTGGAATATTGTTTTATTGGATCATAAATCTCAGGTTACCCTGAAGGGTTTGTATCAAATAACAACCTGTTGGCAGATTCAGCTCCTTTAAATCCAATTTTTCACTGCTCTCATGGCCAGATTTCATGAGTACTCCCAAGCTATTCCAAACCGAAAAGTCGCCAATTCTTTGTCGACTTACAATTGCACCTCCTTCCCAAAACAAATTTAAATTTTGTTGATTCGAAATGTGCTCCACATCCACAGTGGCGTTTGAGGTAAACAAAAATGCTAAAGCTGATTGCGGATCAACTACCGTGATATCATTGCAAAACAAAGTATCTGAATATTCATTTGTTCCAGAAACCGCCAAACGACCACCGCTCCATGTGACTTGATCCATTTCAATCAGCGCACCTCCATGAATCATTTGTGCAGACACGGGCTGGTGGTTTTGCCAATGCACCAATGTTCCGCTGTATTCATTGGTTAACTCATCATTTGCGCTCAAGGTCTGTAAATTTGGGGACCAATAAACATCACCGCGTTGCTTGCCTAAAAGATAAAAATCTCCGTTTTCAGATGCAGAAATTGACTGACGTCGTGCTATTTCAACATCGCCAGTAATCCCATTGGGATTGACTACATGGGAAGTGGCCCAAGTTACATTACCATTGGCTTCCATATCGCAAAGGAAATAGCTGTATACCCATTGAGGTGACTGCAATTCAAAAGGGCCAATGAAACCGCCACTGTACCAATCTCCTGCGGCTAAAACTTGACCATTGGGTAACCATTCTACTTCCGCAAACTGAATGGTAATATCTGGAATAAATTGCACTCCAGTACAACTACCCAATGAGTCCAGTACAGCCAAAACCACATTATAACTGAAAGGTGCATTGAAAGATTGGTCACCGATGCTCATTGGACCTTGGAAACATGCTGAGGCAAAAGCCACTTGACCTTGCTCATTTACTTCTATGTCACCAAAAACTTTCAGTTCAGTGCCCGACAACCAAAGCTGTGGCTGCTCTTCTGGACTCCAACGGTATATCCAGCCGGTCATGTAGTCTGAACCTGCACAAATAATCTCATTGTTCAAACCAAATGTGACCACAGGATAACTGAAACCATATTCGGAGAAAACATCCATATTCCATGCTTCAATCTGTGTACCGGATAAATTGACATAAAGTACAAAATTATTCATATTGGACCATGTATTCTCGTCAGTGAGCACCAACTGATCATTGACCCACAGATTATCCATGTATACTCCGCTCAAGACAACATTTCCCGATGCATCGGCATCGATATCAAAAATGAAAACAGATGATGACAAAACAAATTCGGAAAGCATCTCACCGCTATTGGACCATTTCTGAATAGCCACAACACCAGCAGGACCTTCTGTAAAAGTCTCCACATATTCTAATGTATGAGACCACCAATAGGACTGATTGTCACTAGCAGCAAAAAGACTATTTCCCCTGGCGGAAATACCATTGGAAAGAATGGTTGATGCAAAAGGGAAGTTAAGGGTTTGGGCGTGAGTAAAAAGAATACTCCAACTAAACAACAACAACAAAAAACTATTCTTAGACATGGGCGAAAGATAATCAATCACAAAAAATCAACAAGAAGATCACGTTCTATTAACATAAAATCAAGAGAAGCCCATTTGTGTTTTTATAAAAATAACATTGAAGTGCCAATGGCTTATTCTCATCCCTGTTTTTTTGCAATTGACAAATTCTATTCAACCGCCATGAAAAAAACACTGAGTTATTGCTTTGTTTTATTGCTATCTATTCAAACCATTTCCGCAATGGAATTGGACACATGTGCCAATCCTTTGAACTACTTTTTTGATGGCGATGGGGATGGGTTTGGAACCCCGGACAATTCACTTCTACTTTGCAATCCCATCGTTTCATTTGTAAACAATGCCGACGATTGCCTTGATAACAATGCATTCATTTTTCCTGGCGCCAATGAAGCTTGTGACGAAACCGACAACAATTGTGACGGTGAAATAGACGAGTATGTTCAGAATACCTACTATATCGATACAGACATGGATGGCTTTGGAAACGTTGATGAGGTCATGCTTGCATGTGACATGCCCTTTGGTTACGTTAACAATGGGGACGATTGCGACGACAATTTAATCCTATTTGAAGATGTGGATAGCGACAGTTACGGCGGCGAAAACCTTTCTGCATGTGGCGAAATACAAACAGGAGATTGCAATGACAATGACGCTGCCGTATTTCCATTTCAATCAGAAGTCTGTAATGATTTGGATGACAACTGCAATGATGAAATAGATGAGTTTGTGCTCAACACCTACTTTGCGGATGCCGATGCCGATGGTTATGGCGATGCCAATAATGCGGCCTACGCATGTGCTCCTATTATGGGATTTGTGGACAACAGTGAGGATTGTGATGACACCATGATTCTTTTTGAAGACCTAGACATAGATGGTTTTGGAAGTTCCAATATGGTAGCATGTGGAACGGAACTGGATACAGACTGCGATGATACCAATAGCAATGTCAATCCAAATGCAATTGAAATACCAGACAATAACATCGATGAGAACTGCGATGGAGAAATAAGCACCAACATAACAGAAAACAAAGCCATGCACCTTCAACTTTTCCCCAACCCTGCGAACCAATGGATCACCATAAGTGCTGTCCAATATGCTTGGAATAACAAACTCATTATTGTTAATCAAGTGGGGCAAACCATGTTTGATGGCAAAATAGAGCGCAGTGTGCAATTGAATGTGGGTGATTGGGCCAATGGGATATACAATATCATCATTGGAACAGAAACTAAATCCTTCATGATTTCAAGATAATCGCAATGAAATCGACACTACTCGCATTTTTTCTTCTTTTGACATCCGTCATTAGGGCCCAAACTTTTGAAGGCCTTGAGGGTATTTATGTGGAGCACTACTATCAATCCAATGAAATGGATAATCGTTCTGGAAATCTCAGCGGCGAATTAAAAACCAACTCAAAAACATACAGAATATTCTTGGACTTGTCTACAGGATATCGTTTCCAGGCGGCCTATGGCACCAATTCGCATCCCCTAAGCTTTCATGCCGACTCACCTTTCTTTAATCATGCTGGTATTGGAAATACTTACCCCAATGTTATTCCTGAGAGAAGCCTTTCCAAGAATGTTACCCTACTCGATTCATGGTTCAGTGTTGGAGCGGCTGCGGAAAATTTGATGGGTGTACCCAAGAAATTTGATTTAGATGACAACCTCATAGCGTCAAAATTTGAAAAGAATTATCTAACCAACAAAACCAAATGGATGGATTATGCCTTAACAGAAAGAGACGGAATGAGAACTGTTGCTAAGCTTCCTGTTGCCAATCTTTTCCAATTGGACTCGACATCAAAGCATATAATGATGGTCACCAATTCCAATCATTTGGAAATAAACAATGGTGCATGGGCCTGCCTGGGAAAAGGCTCCATAGGAGTTGACTCTCTCGGGACCAACTATGTATTGATTGCACAATTGACTACTGCAGGAGAATTGGACTATGAATTGAATATCATGGTAGGAACCCCGGAAGGCAAATCAATCAAATATGCATGGAGTAACCCTCAACAAGGTGAAATCTTATGCCCCTTACTGAAAGGAACAACAAAAAAAACAAAGAAAAAAAAGCAGAACAAACAAAAATAAAATCATGAAAAATATTTACACTGTTTTCACTGGATTAAGCCTTATGGTAGGGCTTACTCATCAACATGCACAAGCTCAAGGATTGCAGGGCATCGTTGTAGAAAAATACTACATCTCAGATGCAGCGGACTCAATTGATGCAGCGGACAATTTCGCCACCTATCCACTGCATGTGGGATCAACGACCTACAGGGTATATGCTGATTTACAGGATGGCTACAATTTCATTCAAATGTTCGGAAATGCAAGCCATCCATTGGAGATCCACACCACAACATCCTTCTTCAACGACCCTAATTACGGAGTAGCTGTTTACCAAGGAACCAGTGTAAACAACACCAAGAAAAACACCCAATTGATTGACACATACTTAACCGTAGGAGGAGTTGCAGCGACCAAGATGGGCGTCTTAAAAACAGAAGATACGGATGGTACCATTGGCAATAACGACGGTCTCATCGCCAATATCACACCAGCCATGGGATTGCCCGTAACAGGAACCGATGCGGCTGATGGTATGATGCCCGGCACTCCAATCAATCCAAATGTACTTGGTATCAGTTCAGAATTGGATTTGTTTGACCAAACACCAGGTTCTGATTTTGTAACCACCAACGGTACCATTGCCGCTTTGGGAGGAGTGACAGGAGTAACAGCTAGCAACATGGTATTGCTTGGACAATTCACAACAGATGGAATTTTCTCATTCCAATTGAATCTGCAATTGGGAACACCACAAGTTGGCGGAAGTGAAATCTTTGTTGCCGAAAATCCTGAAACAGGGGAATTGACGGATAGTACATTAATCTATGAAAGTACACCTGATCAACCCAATGGCATTTCATACATCGGACAAAGAAACAGCATGAGCCTTTTCCCAAACCCAGCAACTGAATTCGTTGTTCTTAAAAACAATATGAAACAAGCCATTGGACAAATTAGTGTTTACAACACCACCGGATCTTTGGTACTTTCCGAGAATACGCAACAATCCAATCTCACGTTGAATGTAGCCCAATTGTCTGCTGGTCTATATACCGTTAACATCAACAATGACGGTCATATTCAAAAACTATCCTTCATCAAAAAATAAATCCATGAGAGGTCTCCTTTCCATCCTTATTTTCATTTCTATCTCCACCATTGGCTTGGCTCAGGGAGTTCTCAAAGGCAAAGTCACCGATGAGAAAGGAGAACCTGTTTTTGGAGTGGTCGTGGTTGTCATCGAGAATCAGGGAATTTTATCAAAAACTGATTTTGATGGACTTTATGAATTAGTCATACCCAACAATAAAAGATACACCATCAACTATGTCATGACCGGTTTCAAGACCACCATTGACACTGTTGTACTAAACAACAACCAAACCATAGTCAGCAATGTAACGTTGTACAGTAGCTCATATGTTGTAAAAGGACTTGACATTGTAGGTAAAGTGGCCAAATCCAATGACACCTATATGGAAAAAGTGAAGATGAATTCCGCAACCACCATTGATTACATCTCCTCTGAAACCATGAAAAAGACAGGAGACCAAAACGTGGTGAATGCCATTGCCAGGGTTTCCGGTGTATCTACTTCAGGAGGATTAATCACAGTCAGGGGAATTGGAGACCGTTATGTAAAAACGACATTAAATGGTTCCCGCATTCCTACATTGGATCCATTGACCAACAATATCAAATTGGATATCTTCCCTTCAAGTTTGATTGATAACATTATTATTACCAAAACAGCCCAATCCAATTTGGCTTCAGATTGGTCCGGAGCCTACATCTCAGTTGAAACCAAAGACTATCCTGATCAATTGAGCATCAACGTAGAATCACAATTTGGATACAATCCCCAAGTCTCTTTCAAAGATTTCATTACCTCTGCCAAGAGTAAAACAGATCGATGGGGCTTTGACAATGGCATGCGCAGGAGAGAAAAGGATGAAATATTGGTTCCCAATCTCGCGCCTAACACCTATGATGAAATGGTTGCTTTGGGCCTAGGTGACTTTTATGCCAACATGGGAATTCACGGATGGGCAGATGGAAATGCAACAGCTGATAATTACTTGGCTTTGGGTTTGGTAGAATTGGGTTTGCTTCCTGCCAATCAACTGAATAATCCCGCTGCAGTTGCCGCTGCTAAGCAAGAGTATACCAGTCAGTACAAACCACAAGCATTCGCATTGATCAACCCCGATGGTACAGATTACAACAATGGTTTTGCAAACAACTGGAATGCTCGAGTGGAAAAAGCTCCAATGAATTTTAGCCAGAACTTCAGCATAGGAAATGAAACCAAACTCTTTGGAAAAAAGTTGGGCTACTTCATTGGTATGCGTTACGGTACCAATTACCGTTATGACCCTAACGGATCTTCACAAAGGGTTGGCGATGAAACTTTGGATTACCCCATAGACCGTCAAGACTATGCCCGTATCAGTCGTGAAACCAATTCTTGGAACGTTCTGTTGAATGCCAATTATAAACTAAGCCCCAATCATAAAATTGGTTTATTATACATGCCCAATATCATTGGAACCAATGATGTCGCGCAATACGAAGGAAAGCCATTTGTTTCTCAAGATGGAACTATTGATGAGCAAGATATTTCTGTTGTCAACAACATATTCTATGAGCAGAGAAAACAATTGATTCATCAACTGAGCACCGAACATTATTTTCCGGAGAAAGAACTAAAAATCAACTTCAATGCTAGTTATACCAAAGCCAATAGTATTGCACCTGATTTCAAAGTGAATCAATATAGTTACAACCTAGTCAACAATGAAATTCAGGCCTACACATTTGCGCCCACTTTTGGTGAGGGAATAAGAAGATTCTATAGATATCTCAACGAAAATCTCCTCGACAGCCGAATTGACTTCTCTCAACCCATTCATCGATTGAAAAAAGAAGGGTTAACAAGGAAAATGTTTTGGGGAGGATCGGCATTAAGAAACTACCGAAAAATTGACAACGACGAGTACAAATTATTTCAAGGAAACAATCTTAATCTAGAGACATTCACTTCAGGTAATATTGACCAATTCCTAGACCCTTCCAAATTTGTTATGCGTGATGGCACCTTGGATTACTATTACATCAGGAACAACTTTGCCCGGGATCACAGCTTTGGACAAAGCGATGTTTATAGCGCCTATGCATTCTTTGACTACGAGAAATCATCTAGTCTCAGATTAATTGGTGGATTAAGGGCTGAACAAACGGACATCTTTGTAGATGTAGACAGCTACTATGCACAGGGCTATGAGAAAGATGATTTTAGAAGAGAGAATGTGGGTGGGTTTCCACTGGTTAATCCTGCGTCCATTGAACAATTGGATCTTTTACCCAATGCAAGTTTGGTTTACAAATTGGTTTCAGATTCATTGGGACAAACCAACCTGAGATTCAATTACTCAAAATCTTTGGCACGTCCTAGCATCAGAGAATTGAGTGATGCTGCCATCGTTGACAATGAGTTCAGAACATTGATTTATGGAAATTCTGACCTAAAAATGGTGACCATTCACAATTTTGATTTTCGTGCAGAAACCTATTTCAAAAAAGGACATAATGCCTCCATCAGTGCTTTTTACAAGGACTTTAATAACCACATTGAAATGGGATTTGGCTCAGCGGGAATTACTTGGGACAACATTGAGAAGTCAACTGTCTTAGGATTGGAGTTAGAAGGAAACATACAAATTACCCGTGCATTGGAATTCAAAAGCAATGTTACCTTGGTTAAGTCAGAAGCTGAATTTGTGCGCAAAGACCTCCAAGTTATTGATGGTAAAAAAGTTTATACGCCTCTGGACACACTATATCGTCCAATGTTTGGTCAGGCGCCTTACCTCATCAACAGCATCTTGAGTTACACTGCTGATAGCCTAGGATTG
>JBEISW010000094.1:0-7803 GCA_040375215.1 Crocinitomicaceae bacterium
CAATTACAAATGATTGAAAACTCAACAGAAAATTTTAAATCCAATCAACTCAACGTATTTAAGCTTTCAATACCACTATTGTTGGAAATTAACTTTTCCAAAAATCAAAAAAAACACCTTCACCTTTCAACCGGTGTGCTTGCCAATTGGCATATCTCCCAAGATCAGTATTTTCAATACACAAACGAAAAAGGCCGTATTCAAAACTACAGAAAGGATGATGTAGGAGTAAAGCGATTCTCATTGGAACACACTGTTCGATTTGGTTTTGGAAAATTCACTTTCTTCATGACACAGGGAATCACACCATTTTTCGAAGAAACCTCCGTTCAAAATATATACAACGCTTCTATCGGATTCTCCTTGATACCATTTGACTCCAAATCCGGAGAGGAAAAGAAAAAGTACAATATCAAGGACCATTGGAAAATTTAACCCTGGACGGTTTGTAACCTTTGAGGTTTGGTTTTGTTGTTCAGAATTCTGCGGTATATTTGAACAATGCGGAATTTCATTTTGATCATATCTATTTTTATGCTGACCTCAATATCATGGGGTCAAAAATTAGTAGAGTATCAAACCCTGTATGCCCAAGAAAAATATACTCAAGTAGCCAAAGAAGTTGACTCCCTCTTCAAATGCTGTCCCACTCAACTGGGCGGACAAGTAGATGATTGGCAGTTTCTATTGGCCAATGCTCAAATGAAAGTGGGCAAATTCAGCGAAGCCAAATCACACTATGAATCCATTTCGTATCACAATGAGACCTATCCATTGTCTTACGGAATTTGTTTACTTAAAAACCAACTTTTTGAATTGGCCTTTGCCCAATTGAATGATTATTATCTCAACCACGGTGAAGAATACAAAGCCATCTATTGGTTGGGAGAATGTTATTATTACATGCAAAAACCCAAGGATGCGCTGCGTGTTTTGCAAAAAGCAGTTGATTCCTTTCCTGATGATCCTGATGCCTTCTATCTAATGGGTATCATTCACACAGAAAAAGGCGATTACGAAAAGGCTTTTATTTATTTCCAAGCAGCCTATGACACGCGCAATACTTTATTGGATGCAAAATTCAATATGGGATTAACCAAATTCTACGCGCAACAATTAGAGTCTGCGGAGGAAATACTTTCTGAATTAGCGCTTGAAAAACCCCTCTTCTTCCAGAAGCGTTGGCTTTACTTGGAGAAATACGCTATCGTTTACATGATGAAGAAGGCGCTTGCGAGTATTGGAAAGAAGCCATCAACTATGGTAATGAGGAGTCCAAGGAAAATCATCAAAAGGTTTGTTTCGATAAAAAGGGAAGTCCTAAATTCAAGAAGAAGAGCTTTGTCTCTTTTTAAAATCCGCAGTTATAATCCTAAGATTTCTTGCCAATTGGCTCTGATATTGAGTTCATTTGATCTGTAAATAATCTTTTCAGCTTTTTTACCTCTCAAGTAATCGTGGTTGTCCCAAACTCCATTGTTATTCTCATCTGACCACACTTGCAAATGGTATTTTCCAGGAACCAACGCTACCCCTTTTTCCAATTGACTTGGCTGATAAGCAAACTTCTTCTTCCCGCTTTCCAAAACAAATTGGTCATTGCGCCATTCATTGGGAATAGATTTCACTTGTAATTGACCATACTGCTCAACAGCCAACCATTCCACTGTGGCAAGCACCGTGTCCTTTCCCATAGACCAGTCTCCTGCATACATTCCACCCTTGATCACTTGCAACTGAGCCTCTCCTGCAAACCCTTTCATAGGTGGGGCTATATTTAACACACGTTGTTCTTTATGCCAATACCCATTCACAGCAATTGCAGAATCCTGTAAGACCCATTTCCACTTTTTGGGGTCCCAACCCGACACCACCAAAGGCAACTCCAATACCATTGAATCACCATCCAATACGCGTTGACCCGGAGGAATAACAATGTTTCTTTTGGTAAAAGCCTCTCTGAAACATGGGATATTCAACGAGTCTTGAAAACTGGTATCTGAAATCATGAAGGTGAAATAACCATCCCGTTCGGATGGATTAAGAACAACAAATAATGAATCTTCTTGGTAGACTGACCGATAGTCTAATGAATCCTTTGACCTTAGTTGCGCCGGCGCCCACCTGTGATCCCAAAAAGTGCTCATCCAACCACAGGAATCCACCTTTACATCCATGAAACCACTGTTCGCTATCAAAGATTTGGCCTGCAGCATGTTCAAAGAGTCAGGAATGGACTGAGGGGTTATTGGTTTGATAGACCAATCCACTGCCTCTTTATCATCCCACCGGGCATTGCCATTGGCATCATTGAAGGTGATCACATAATATGGGGTTGATGATAAATATTTCACCTGAAAAGTACCGTCCTGCTTAGTTTTTACTTGATACATGGGTTGGTAGGATTGACCCATCAAAGGAAGTTCCTTTACCAGTTGAACCAAAGATCCCGATGATTTTTCTAGTGTCCAAGCATCTCTCACTTGACCAACAATCTTAAGAGAATCAATCATAGAACCTGTGCTAAACACTCTAGAAACTTCTACCGGGTTTCCTTCAGTATTGTCTACCACAGCATTCCCAAAATCAAACTGATACGTTGTATTATCTAACAAAGTATCTTTCCAAGAGATGGTCAATTCTTTTCCTTTTACTTGTACATCAGGGAATGTCTTGAGCTGCGGAGAAAAGATCAATTGTCCTTGAACATCATTGATGTTTATGAATTCATCAAATGAAAAAGTAACTGAATTGCCTTTAAATTCAAGGGTTTCGTTATTCAACGAGGACGACAACATCAACGGAGATTGTGTATCTTTTTCCCCGCCGTCTAAAGTTTTAATCTGAGCGCAAGCAGAAAAAACAACAATAAACAAAAAAAATCTCATTCTCATGCCGCACGTGTTTTAAGTAACAAGTCCATTAAAAAAGACAACTCTATCTCATCCAATCGATCAAATGAATTGAAAACATCGGAATCAATATCCAAAACGCCTAAAACTATTCCATCTGATGATTTCAATGGTATCACCAACTCTGACTTGCTCAATGAACTACAAGCAATATGACCAGGGAACTCATCCACATTGGGAACATTCTGAATTTCCTCCGTCTCCCACGCCGTGCCACAAACTCCCTTTCCCTTGGCAATGCGCGTGCACGCAACAGGACCTTGAAAACAACCGAGAACCAAAGATTCATTTTCCACCCAATAATAACCTATCCAATGAAATTGAAATTGAGTCTGAATCAGCGCAATTGCGTTAGCGCAATTGGCCAAAAAGTTTGATTCACCAACAAGCAGTGCAGGCAAGGCTTGCCTCAAATAATGATATCGCTCTTCCTTAGATTGAAAAAAGGTATTGGTGTTTTGAAAACCCATGCAACAAAGGTAAGAAGCGACACCTTGTGTTTAACATTCAAGACTTATATTTGCCTCATATCAATGAAATATCAAAACATGCAGAATTTTGCTTCTCGTCACATCGGTCCCCGCGAGCATGAAGTTGCTCAAATGCTTAAAAAAATTGGTGTTGATTCCGTAGATCAACTCATTGACCAAACTGTTCCTGCATCGATTCGATTGCAGCAACCTTTGAACATTACGGAGCCCATGATTGAGGCGGATTATTTGCATCATGTAAGCCAGCTTGGCGCCATGAATGATATTCGTAAAAATTACATCGGCTTGGGTTATTTTGAAACCCATACGCCCACAGTGATCTTGCGCAATATTCTTGAAAATCCTGGATGGTACACTGCCTACACGCCTTACCAAGCAGAAATTGCACAAGGCCGTTTGGAGGCTCTATTGAATTTCCAAACCATGGTTACTGATTTAACAGGATTGCCCATTGCCAATGCCAGTTTGTTGGATGAATCCACATCAGCAGCAGAGGCAATGATCATGTTTTTCCATTCCCGAAGCAAAGAGAAGGAAAACAATGGAGCCAACTTGTTTTTTGTTGATCAAGAAGTTTATCCACAAACATTGTCTGTTCTCAAAGGAAGAGCTGTGCATTTGGGCATTGAATTGGTTGTAGGAAATTACAACGAAGCCAAGCTTGATGGACAATACTTTGGCGCGTTGGTGCAATACCCAAACAACAAAGGAGAGTTGCACGATTACAAAGCGTTTGCAGATCAAATTCATCATTTGGGGGGGCACATTGCTGCAGCTTCTGATTTGATGGCTTTGACCTTGATTACCCCTCCCGGAGAATGGGGAGCAGATGTGTGTTTCGGAAATTCTCAGCGCTTTGGTGTACCAATGGGATTTGGTGGTCCACACGCTGCGTTCTTCTGTGCTACTGAGGAATTCAAAAGAAACATGCCCGGTCGAATTATCGGAGTTTCTAAAGACCGTCATGGCAACTTGGGGTTAAGAATGAGTTTGCAAACCAGAGAGCAACACATCAGAAGAGAAAAAGCAACATCAAATATTTGCACCGCTCAGGCACTTTTGGCTGTAATGGCCTCTATGTATGGTGTATACCACGGACCAAGCGGAGTAAAAGCCATTGCTCAAGATATTCACCACAAGGCTACTTTGTTGGCGTATAGTGCAAAGAACAATGGAGTTTCATTGGTTAGTCAGTCTTATTTTGACACCGTCCTTTTTGCGGTAAATGAAAAAGAAGTGGCGCAAAGATGTGACGAAAAGAAAGTTAATGTTCGCTTTTGGAACAATGGTCATGTATCTGTTTCGATTGGAGAAAACACTTCATTGGAAGATATCAAAAACTTGGTGTACGTTCTTTCAGGCAAGGATGCCACTTTGCAAGACGGAGCATCTTCTTTGACCTATTTCAGCAGAAGTTCAGAATTCATGTCTCATCCGGTTTTTAACCAATACCACAGCGAAACAGAGATGTTGCGTTACATGAAGAAATTGGAAAACAAAGATTTGAGTTTGGCGCATGCAATGATTGCCCTAGGATCATGCACGATGAAACTCAATGCTACCAGTGAGATGATTCCGGTTACGATGCCCGCTTTTGCGAATATGCATCCATATGCTCCAATTGAACAAACCAAAGGCTATCAGGAAATGATCAATGGATTGCACGATGATTTGTGCGAGTGCACCGGATTCGCGGGAGTTTCATTACAGCCCAACAGTGGTGCGCAGGGAGAATTGACTGGACTTTTGGTGATCATGGCTTATCACCAAAGCAGAGGAGATCATCAAAGAAACATCTGCTTGATTCCTTCCTCAGCGCATGGAACCAATCCAGCGTCCGCGGTTATGGCCGGATTGAAAGTGGTAGTCGTGAAATGTGATGAAGACGGTAACGTGGATGTTGCAGATTTAAAATCAAAGGCTGAGCAATACAAAGAAACATTGGCTGCTTTGATGGTTACTTACCCATCTACACACGGCGTATTTGAGGAAAGTATCAAAGAGATCACAGGTATTGTTCATGACAACGGTGGACAAGTATATATGGATGGTGCCAACATGAATGCACAAGTAGGATTGACCAATCCCGGAAACATTGGTGCAGACGTTTGTCATTTAAACCTACACAAAACTTTCGCTATCCCACACGGTGGTGGCGGTCCTGGAATGGGCCCCATTGGTGTTGCAGAACACTTGGTGCCATTCTTACCGGGTAATCCTCTGGTTAAAACAGGAGGCGATCAAGCCATTGAATCCGTCTCAGGCGCACCATTCGGTAGTGCATTGATTCTATTGATCTCTTTTGGTTATATCAAAATGCTAGGTTCCAATGGCGTGACAGACTCAACCAAAATGGCCATCTTAAATGCCAATTACATGAAAGCATTATTGGAAAATCATTATCCTGTTCTTTATACGGGTTCCAATGGTCGCGTAGCGCATGAGATGATTTTGGATTGTCGTTCTTTCAAAGCCGCAGGTGTTGAAGTGGAAGACATCGCCAAGCGATTAATGGATTATGGATTTCATGCACCAACCGTTTCTTTCCCTGTTGCTGGAACCTTGATGATTGAACCAACAGAAAGTGAACCATTCAGTGAATTGAACCGTTTCTGTGAGGCGCTCATCGCTATTCGTCATGAGATTGCAGAAGTGGAAAATGGAACAGCGGACAAGGCAGACAATGTACTTAAAATGGCTCCTCATACAGCACATGAAGTATGTGCTGATGAATGGACGCATGCTTATACAAGATCCAAAGCAGCTTATCCGATTGACGGTTTAAAAGACAACAAGTTTTGGACTTCAGTGGGTAGAGTTGACAATGCATACGGAGATAGAAATTTAGTTTGCACCTGCCCTCCCATGGAGAGCTATGCCAACGCATAAATTTCAATGAGCACCAAAATGCAAAGGGAAATTGTTGTTGTCTATACAAAGCAATTTCCCTTTGGTTTTAGGGAAACCTACATACTTGACGAATTAGAGGCGCTCAAAACGCATTTCGATGAAGTTTATTTTTATCCATATGCTGAGTTTCAATTCAAACAGCAGGAATTAAGAATAAAAGAGAATCATCAGTTCCATGTCTTAAAATTCAATCAAGTCATAGATAAAAATGGCTTCTTTAAAAAATTGAAATTTCTCAGCAAGGCGCTCATAACTTCTCTGAGCGAGATTTTGTTTTCAAGACAAAAAGCAAAAGCTCTAATTCGCATAAAACAAAACTTCTTTAGGCTTTATCATTTTGCGGCTCAGGCAGAAAAACTAGATATTTGGCTCAGTCAGCAAAACGCTCGAATTACACATTACCATTATTGGTTTCACGACGGGTTAGTTATTTCAAATTTTTCTAAAACGGCAAAAAATCAAAGTCACTTTGCTCGTGCACATTCTATTGATCTCTACCATAAAGATTGGCCGCTCGGAGGATATCTTCCGTTTGAAATCGTAAAGCAAAATTTAGTAAGCAAAATTTATAGCGTTTCTCGGCATGGCCACAAGTATTTGCAGTCAAATTTCCCTAAACTCAGAAACCAATTCGCCTATCAGCCTCTAGGCATCGAAATCGATTTTATACCAGAAATCAAAAAACCCTTGCCTAAAATTCTCACCATTTCTTTTCTTGGTGAGGTAAAAAATTTTCCCAGAATGATTGATTTAATGAAGCTACTGAAAAATCATTTTTCTTGGGTTCATATAGGTTCTGGTAACAAAGAAATGGAAACGTGGCTCAAAGAAAGTTGCGCCAGAGAAAAGATTCAATTTGAGTTTCTTGGACACATGCCCAAACATGAAATCAATAAGTATTTAAACAACAATCCAATGGCTTATTTTGCCAATACCAGCACTTGGGAAGGGGTTCCTGTAAGCATGATGGAAGCGGGTTTGTTTGGGATTCCTTTTATTGCCACCGACATACCAGGTAATTTAGAAATTGTATCAGAAAACAACGGATTCATCATTCCTTTAACAGGTGATCTCAATGAAATAGCCATGAAAATTTTCGCGTGCTTTGAAGATGGCAATCTTTGGAAAAATAAGGCACTCAATGCACAAGGCACCATAAGTTCTCAGTACAATGCCGCTTTAAATCACAAAACTTTTTTCGAAGAAATCAAGCTTACTTCTTGAACAAATTGTATTTAAGAATACAATAAATGGCCCTGAATCCATCTTTCCAACCGATCTTCTTTCCCTCTTCGTAGGTTCGGCCATAATAGGAAATTCCCACCTCATAAATTCTGATTTTAGGAATTCTCGAAATTTTCGCAGTCACTTCAGGTTCAAAACCAAATCGATTCTCCTTTAAATCCAATGATTGTACGATATCCCTTTTAAAAACTTTGTAACATGTTTCCATATCAGTTAGATACAAGTCTGAGCATATATTGGAAAGC
>JBEISW010000135.1:0-6288 GCA_040375215.1 Crocinitomicaceae bacterium
AGTTATAATCTGCTTTCAATTTTTCATTTTGAGACAACTTAGCATTGTATGCATTCATTAGTCCTTCGCCTTTCAACTCAATAGCAACATAACAAACATAATTACCATCTTGCTTCATGGTCAATTTTTCACAGATAGCAGTTGCTCCTTTTAGGTTTTGATCTACAACAGTTCTGGACATTTCATTGAAAGTTTCTGTAACTTCCTCTTTATTGTTGAATTCAGTTGAGTTCACATAATTGTCACCGACGATTTTCATGGTAGTGCTGATGGACTTGGCCAATTTTGATTGCGCATTAGACATGGCTTTCTTTTTAGCCGTTTCTCTGTCCATGCTTTCTCCAGTTGCAGTTGCTCTGAAAGCTTCAGCAGTTGTAGCGTATTCTGAAACTGAGCAATACTCATTGATCAAAACTTCACCTTGTTGTTTGGGGTTAACACCTTGATCTGTTTTAGCTGCTTCTTTATTCTTTTTACATGCAGCGAAGCTCATCCCGGCGATAACTGCCAAAGACATCAGCGTGATTTTCATTGTTTTCATATCCGTTTTTTTATAGGGTTTGATTGTTTTACTTTTTACATCAATTATGCCAAAGTTACAAAATTGATTGCAACATTTGCTTGAGCCATTCGTCTTCTAATTTAAGCTTTCCTTTTTTGTACGCTTCTGCACCTGCGGCAGGCAAGCTCAACTGAACTCCTTTTAGTGTGTTGGTGTTGTTTTGGTAACGAACAATTTGCTCCTGGTTGTCTGTTAATACAAGTTTCAAATCCAGTAACGCGCTTACAAACTCACTGCTCAGTCCACCATTTTTGGTGTCCGCTTCTAGCGTAATCCAATAATCCGCTTTGTTTTTTGTGGTCACTGCAAATCCCTTTTGAGCAAGAAATCCTTGAACTGTACTTTGTAAAATACTTTGGTTGGTTGACTCACCAAAACTCCTCTCCACAGATTCAACAAAAAAAGTTGGTTTGATAATGTGAATGGGAATAACCAAAGGATTTATTTCTGCACCTTTTAAAAGATTCTTGCAAATTTTTTGATCAAGATCGGTTGGAATCAAAGCTTCTGAGTCAAAGGTGAATTCCAATTTGGGCAATTGGGAATCAAATGGAACATTGATGACATCCACCATCACAATTCCTTGGCTGTTGGTGATTACTTTTTTGGGACGGGTGTACTTGTCTGTTGGAAAATGATAGGTAAATGGAGCGCCAACTGCAGGACTTCCTGCCGATGCAAAAACTTTTAAGGGCAAGGTTTGGTGATAATGGTTTTGCGCTGTAAGCATGATGGCCGATTCATCACAAGTAGATTCAATTTCTTGAATTACTTTTTGTATATCGGAATAAATCTGCTGATCCAACAACAAATTTTCACCGCTTGGAGTAGTGAAATTGTTTTGCTCATTCCAATAAGGTTTGAGCGTGAACAAAGCGTGTAACAATAAGTCAATTGACGTATTGATTTGATTTCTCTTTTGGGGCTCTATGCTCCTCTCATATAGAGCGTAAGCAGCTTGCAAGACTTCATTCTTTTTTCGGGCCTGCTGCTCTTGATAGGCCATTTTACTGATGCGCAGGTATACCCAGTATTCATTTTCATTCTCATATACACCTGCTGTTTCGTAGTCGTCAAATACAATATCGGTTGTGGTATTAATGGAGGAAGAGAAGTCTTCACTGAAAACCTTATTGGTTTCCATCGTGTTTAAGAATGATTGCCCTGTAATTCTTACACTGACAGTGGATGCCATGTTGTTGAGCGCGTTCTTGGTTGCGACAGAAGCGTAATCAATAGGATTGTTTTTTTTGTTCGAAACGGCAATACCAATGTAATGCGAAGAACTGATGGGGTGTTGCATGACCCAATCTGGGGGAGGTGTATTCTTGGCTGGAGTGGTAGTACTACCCTTGGGTCCAACACATGAGACACCCATTAATAGAGTCAATATCAATATCCAAACTGCTTGCTTTCTCAACATGGCTCTGATTAACGTACCAATTCCAACATCAATGATTTTACCTGTTCCGCCATTTCATTGGTAATAGATTTATACAAATCTGAATTTAACTCATCGACTGACTTCATTTCTCTTTTGGCGTTGAATAGCGCTCTAAATGCTTGAACTTTATCTGACGCTGTCTCTACACGACCGCCTTCTCCTGGAAACAAAGTGTTTCTATCGAAATCAGATTTGGCGTAGTACACTTCATCTTCCAACTTTTTAGAAATCATGTTGGTTCTCAAAAGTTCTCCTGTTTTCAATGAAATCAACTTGACTTGAGCGTCCATCGAGCAATAACTTTTTCCATAGTAACTGCTGTAATCAACGGGTTTGTATTTGGTTACAACCACTTCTTGACCATTGCTCACTTGTCTTTCACTGTAAGACTGGTAGGCTGTCCTGGACTCTCTATTGATGTTTCCTCGTTTTTCATCGTATTTCAAAACCGTTCCAGTTAAAATGACTTGCGCACCAACAATTTTCCCTACCTCCACGGCTGTGGCATCATCAACAACTCCGCTTAGCTGAAGCTTCTGCTCTTGGAGAATAGCCATCATATTTTCACGATCAACAACCCTTAGGAATGGATCCTTAATATTGGTCAAAGCGGAAAGGGTATAGGCTGACATGTTGACCTCAGCATTTTGTGTGCGGGTACCATTGGTGAAAGGCAATAACGCAATCGTTATGGTTCCTTTTTCAAGAGATTCGTTTTTGAGTTCCAATGCATTTTTGTAGCTGCTCTTTTTTGCTAAAACCTTGTTCAATGATTCAAATGCAGATCGGTATCTACCGGCCTCGAGCATAGCTTTGCCATCTTTGTACAATGGTTCCAAGTAAGCCACATCCCCAAGGTCTTTGGCATCTTTGAAATTGGGGTCAAATTTGGTTAATTCTTTGAAGGTAAGTTCCGCGTCTCGGTACTCTTCTTTTTCCAGGTGAGTGGTCCCTTTTTCGTAAAGTTCAGCGACATATTGCGCTTTCACAGCGTCAAAATCTTCCAAATACAATTGACTTACCTCTAAGTTAACACCGGCGTTTCCAATTTTCTTTTTGTAATCTTCAGCTTCCAAATAGGCATAAACAGCTTCTTTGGCAGTGCCCATTGCTTTTTTACGTCCAAACTCTGCCAACTTTTGATTCAAAACAGTTTGTCCAGTTCTTTTCATACCCACTTGCGCTTCTAGGTAGGAGCGTTTGCGAATGAGGGCGGTGTAATAGCTATTGGCGGCCTCTGTGGTTAATCCGGATGCTTCTTGTTTGGTGCCCAGTTTAGTATAGTACTTGGGCCCTTTGCAGGAAACCAAAGAGATGACTACAAAAATGAAAAGAATATAACGCATAAAGATTTACTTGTTGATGTTTTGATTCAACTCTTCGATAGAGCTTTCAAATTCAAAGGCATCGTTAACGATGAAATAGTTTTGAGGGTCAGTGCAACGTTTATGGGCAAATGATGCGTATGTGACGCGATCTGTTTCAAAATCAAAGAGCATGGTAATCTCTTTGATTTGTTGCGCTGACAAACAATTGGTTTGCGTAATCTGCTTGGCAGTAGTCATTTTGCTATCTGAAAAACTCTTGGATGAAATACTTGATTTGGCTTGATTAAAACTAGAAGCGTTCATGGCCATGCCGCAATTTCCTTGAACAGCTGGTTGCGCTTGAGGCTGGGCTTGTGGCTTTGGTGCCGGACGGGTTTGCGTTTGTTCGTATCCGCCTGAAGTGGTAGTGGTGGTGGTCGTTGTAGTGGTGTGGCTTTCCTCTATTTCCATGCCGTCTGTTGGGATAGTCATGTTAATTCCCATGTTCATGCCATCCACATTCATATTGATACCAACGGTTTCTGATTTTGGTTTGGGTTTGCCATTGGTAGTTGTGGTCACAGTGGTGGTTGTCTTTTGAGTTGTTCCGCTATTCACATTGGTGTTTGCCCCTTGCTCATTGACATTCATATTGATGTTGACATTTCCCTGAGGAGCTGGCTCTTCTTCGGGCTCTACACTGCCACCTTCATGATAAATGACAGTTTCACTATCCACATTGTACTGGGTCTCTAAAGGACGTTCAGAGAAATAGCGCAAAGCGTAGCCATTCTTGACCAATTTAACGCGATAAGTAACTTCAGTGCCGTATTTCACTGCAAAATTATTGTTGGTGAAATCAGGAAGAGAATTATCCACAAAATCTACTCGGGCTTGATAAAACTCAGAAGTAAGTCCTCTCAGTTTAATATTGGTTTTTGGATCTTCATTCATGAGCTCACCATTGAGGTACAAATGAAATTTTTCTCCGTTCTCAGCGTATACGATGGCATCTGCTGTTAAAGTTTGTGCCCAAAGCACGGGTGAAGCAATCACCATTAATGCGCATAAAATATGTTTCATAACAACTTTGTTAGGTGGTAAATTTAATTCATTTTTGCCCAAGATAAATTCCGTGCCAAAAAATCTCGTATTTTTTAGTAATGTTGTAGATACGGAATGGAAAAAAGTTAAGCATGAAAAGAAGGATATTGGTTTTGGGGGCGGGTCGTAGCAGCACGCATTTGATCGAGTATTTGATTCAAAAACAGCAGGAGTGGAACATTCAGATTCGCATTGGTGACGCCTCATTGACTCTGGCTGAAGACAAAGTAGGTGGAGCATTGGATGTGGAGGCATTTCAATTGGATGCCAACGATCATGCTCAATTGGTGAGTGAAGTTGGAAAAAGTGAATTGGTTATTTCGATGCTGCCAGCTTTTATGCATATTACAGTTGCGCGCATTTGTTTGGATTTGGGTAAACACTTGATTACACCAAGTTACGTAGCTCCGGAGATGAAAGCCTTGCACGCTGAAGCCGAATCCAAGGGGTTGTATTTTTTGAATGAGATGGGAGTTGACCCAGGCATAGACCACATGTCTGCCATGCGAATCATTGAACAATTAAAGGCCAGAGGTTGTGAGATCAAAGCTTTTTATAGTTTAACAGGAGGACTTATCGCTCCAGCTTCTGACAACAATCCATGGAACTACAAAGTGACGTGGAATCCGAGGAATATTGTTATGTCAGGAGCAGGATCACCAGCTCATTTTAGACACCTTTCAAAAGATAAATTGGTACCCTACCATCGGTTGTTTTCTGAGTTGATGGAAATTGAAATTCCCACTTATGGAATGTTTGAAGGTTATCCCAACAGAGATTCGATGTCCTATGAAGAATTGTATGGATTACATGGGATAGATACCCTATACAGAGGAACACTAAGAAGAAAAGGATTTTGTAAAGCGTGGGACGTTCTGGTGCAATTGGGCATGACAGATGATACACGCGTTATGAATTGGGAAGGAAAAACCATGTCCGATTTTACCCAGGTCTTTCTCCCTGAAAACTCTAAAAATTATTTGTCTTCTTTGACAACATCTGAGGTGTTGTTTAAATTACAATGGTTGGGACTTTGGGACATCACGCCTGTCCCTATTGTTACTGGAAGTCCAGCTCAGGTTATTCAGGCTTTGATTGAAGAGCGCTGGGCGCTTGACCCCCAAGATAGGGATATGATAGCCATGTATCACATATTTGAGTTTGAGGAAGATGGAAAGTCAAAGAAATTGATTTCATACATGGTCAATGAAGGGGATGATGCAAAGCATACTGCTATGTCAGCAACAGTAGGTCTTCCAATGGCGTTGTCAGTACCTTATATATTAAATGGAAGCTGGAAGAACAAGGGTGTTTTATGGCCATTGTATCCTGAAATATTCCATCCCATTTTAAATGAGTTGTCCAATTTGGGCATTCATTTTATTGAACAAGAATTTGAAATCAATCGTTGAAATAGCTGTTTTGGTCTTGATTTTAAGCAGTGCTAAATTGAGTGCTCAGTTTGCTGATGCGCCCGCATTTAAATTGCATGAATGGACTTCGTTAAATGCTTTTGATGCAGCGCAGGATACTGTGAAAGCAGTATCCAAATGGTTGTGTGAAACTCCAATATCTTGGCAATACGAAAGAAGAAGTTCCGCCAATGTTTATGTGTTGAACTGGATGACGAGTCATCCTAGCAGAAAATGGGAACTAAGCACCGACTGTTTTGGACCATTGGATGACCATCTTGAATTGTTGTATTCATTTCTTCATGCCAATTTGTATTTCACATTGGTTCATGAAAAGGCAAGTGTTGCCTCAAGGGATATTTATGTAATGCAAATGTTGACCAAGAAAATTTTGTGGAGTGATAGATACAGAGGAGAAAAGGAATGGCAAAATATGGTGCGTTCAGTTCAAAAGGGAAA
>JBEISW010000071.1:0-9275 GCA_040375215.1 Crocinitomicaceae bacterium
AGGAAAAAAAGAATAGTAACCGTTGAACAAAAGAAATGCGGTTAACTTAACCAATCCATCATTTTGAAAATCGATTCCAAAGTATCCCAGTCGAAATGGGATATCAAAATTGATCAACACCATTGATATAAGAATAATGGCCAAAGACAATCCATGCAACCACAAACCATCCGTTTTCCTAAAAAGTCCAGATACGATAAATGACGCCCCCGCGATAATAAAAATATTCATTCCCCAACTCAAGAATATTATTCCAACCAGGAACAACACCAAACCTTTTCTCATATTATTGACTGTGGCCTTTCGTTGATTAATGAATTTGTTTCTCATTTGAATCGAGGCCCCGACACCGAGGACAAAAAGAAATACACCTACTAACCAATCAAAAAAAACAAAGTAAACAGGTATTTGCATTCGTTTTGGGTCAAGTAGTGACGGTATACCTCCCACAACCACATAGCCCAGATAAATGGCCACTAAACTAGAGAAAATAAATTGCAGAAAGTTGACCCCGTAAAAATGAGCCGCCTTTTTTGAATTGTCTTTCATACGCTAGATTATATCCTTGAAAGGATAAAGACGAAGATAGCATTAAAAAAAACAACCAAGGCCAATTTTTTTAGAAAGGGGTCCAATTTAGCTGGCTCTTGTATTTTCCGAATGGAGAGAAAAAATGCCACTGGAATAATAGACAATGCGATACTGGCTTTGTAAATGGGGAAAATAAAAAAAATCAGGGAACCAAAACCAATAACAAAAAGAGCAAACAAGTACAACTTAGATTTTCTCCATCCCAATCGAAGGGCTACCGTTATCTTTCCAGCCTTGGCATCATCATCAATATCCCGCATATTGTTCAGGTGCAAGACCCCAACAGACATGGTTCCCATAAAAACTGAAAGGAGAAATGCCGATTTATCAAGGCTACTGTACAATATGTAATGCATTCCTAAAACGCTCATCAATCCAAAGAAAACAAATACTGACAAATCACCGAGACCAATATAGCCGTATGGTTTAGGGCCTGCTGTGTATGCATAGGCGGCGATGATTCCTGCTAGCCCAAAGGACAGGAAGATCCAAAAATCAACTTGGCGATTGTTCAACCAAAGCGATTGATACAAAAACAAAACGCCGCATATAAGCGTTACCAATGCCATAATCAAAACACCCATTTTCATTTGGTGCGCAGTAATGCTTCCCGACTGAACAGCTCGGGAAGGACCTGCCAAACGGACTTGGTCCGCTCCATTTTCAAAATCGCCTAAATCATTGGCCCAATTGGATAGAATCTGGAGCAAAAAGGCGGTAAGCAGACCCAATGTCAGCGTTAAAACATTCATGGATTCTTTACCAAAGTGCACCGAACCCAATAAAATTCCAGAAGCAGCCAATGGCAAAGTTCTTAACCTAGAAGCAGAAATCCAAGGACCTATTTTCATTAGGGAAACTTTGGAAATTGTTGGAAGTCAGGGTCTCTCTTTTCCAAGAAAGCTCTTTTTCCTTCTTGTGCTTCTTGTGTCAAATAATACAACAACGTGGCATCACCTGCAAACTCCATTAATCCACGTTGACCATCCAATTCTGCGTTCAAACCTCGCTTAATCATTCTGATGGCCAATGGGCTGCGTTTCATGATGGTCTTACACCATTGAATGGTTGTATCTTCCAAATCTGACAAAGGAACTACTTTGTTCACCATGCCCATATCACAGGCCTCTTGCGCTGTGTATTGTTCGCACAAAAACCAAATCTCTCTGGCTTTTTTCTGACCCACATGACGAGCCAGATAATTGGAACCGAAACCTGCATCAAACGATCCCACCTTAGGACCTGTTTGACCAAAACGGGCATTATCAGAAGCAATGGTCAAATCACAAACAACATGCAATACATGACCACCTCCGATGGCGTATCCATTAACCATTGCGATAACAGGCTTAGGAATTTCCCTGATTCTTTTATGCAAGTCCAAAACATTCAAGCGAGGTACTCCATTATCGTCAACATATCCACCCACACCTTTAACATTCTGATCACCTCCGCTACAAAAAGCTTTCTCACCTATTCCTGTCAAAACAATAACGGCTATGTCTTGACGCTCTCTACAGATATCCATAGCATCAATCATGTCCACATTAGTTTGCGGACGGAATGCATTGTACACTTCAGGACGATTGATGGTGATTTTTGCAATCCCATCATGCCATTCAAAAAGAATATCTGAATATTCTTTAATAGTTTTCCACTCTCTCATTTTGCTGCTTAAAGTATTCGAAGAACAAATCTAATTCAATTGGGTTCACGTCTGAATGTGTTTTCACAATCAAGACTTCATATTCATCGCTTCCAAAGAAGTCATTTAGGGCATCAACATTGGGTTCAAAGAGTTCAACTGCTTTCAATCCCCAACCCTTTATCCATTGGATAAGATTTCTTTGGTGCGGAGTTTCAAAAAAACGAGGAACAGATGGCTCATTTTTGGCACCTTCTATGATTTTAAAAATACCTCCGCCTCCATTATCCACCACCACTACTTTCAAATTCCTTGGCCATGGATGATGCCATAAGCCATTTGCATCATAGAGAAAGGATAAATCTCCAGTTACAAAAACCACTTGTTGACGAACTATAGTTGCAGCTCCAACTGCAGTGCTGGTGGAACCATCTATGCCACTCACCCCTCTGTTACCATAAAAACGCAAATCTCGGCGCTGATCAAACAACTGAATGTAACGCACTACAGAACTATTACCCATTTGAATCTGCGCGCCGTTAGGCCACGATTGAGCGAGGTGATAAAACAACTTCAAATCAGAAAATGGACGTTGCTGAAAATATTCAGTAAGCGCGTTTTCATTTATCATGGATGATGTTTTGCTAGTACAGTCACCTTCTGTCATTACTGCATTCAATAGCCAACCGTGAAGGAAATCGTGAGTGGAACATTGAAAAACAGATGGCCCCAAACGATATGTATCTATTGGATTGGCCTGCCATTGGATTGACCAATGTGCCTTTGCCTTTGCTTTAATTAAAGCTTTGATCTTCCTCGAAATTATATTGTGACCTAAAGAAACCACAACATCCCAGTGCAAAGCGTTTATTTGGCATTCTGACATAGACATTATCCATCGATCAATGCAATCTACACCTCCCGAAGCGTGGGCGTTGCTATGTGTTTCAGTGAGCACAAGCACATTGTCCATATGATTCAACTTCTCCACCAATGGCGCAATGGCGTCATCATCATTCTGCCCCATCAACACCAAGTATTTCCAATCACTTCGAAAAGCGGGATAATCAACATCATCAACAACTTGAGAAATTAAGGTTGGAACTTGCGTCAATGGGTTAAAGGCGGAAACCACCTGATAAAGCGGCTCTTTGAAAGGCACATTGATATGAACTGGACCTAGAGGAAACTGCAGAGCATTATTCAAAGTGCTGGCCACTAACCGATGATTATCTTGAATATCACCCTCATCCATTGCCTCTTCCTTCACATTACACTGATCTTTAATAAAGTTGTTATAAATACCAATTTGATCAATGCACTGACCTTCACTTTGATTTATGCTTTCTGCTGGCCTATCTGCTGTTATCACTACTAGCGGAATTTCTTGATAAAAAGCCTCTGCAATCGCAGGTGCATAATTCAACGGGGCAGTTCCTGAAGTGCAAATCAGGGCAACAGGTTTTTTTAGTTGTTGCGCTATACCCAAGGCAAAGAACGCTGCGCTGCGTTCGTCCACTTTGACATGAACTTTGTAATACGGATGACCATCCAAACTGATGGCAAATGGAGCATTCCGAGATCCTGGTGAATAAACAATATGCTGTATTCCTCTTTCCTGAAGTAAAAACAACAAAGATTGAACGACTGTTTTATTGGATATTCTCATCTTGGGCAAAGATAAATGCGTTCTGCTTCATCACTGTTTCATTCCACTCAATTTCCGCATCACTATCAGACATTACACCACCACCAACAAATCCTAGCGCACCATCATTTGTAAGATGCAAACACCTCAATAACACAATGGCGTAGTTTTCTTTCTGATCATGGACACTAACAATTCCACCATATAAACCTCTATGATATTGCTCTTTTTCCACAATCCATTTCATCACCGGTTGCACAGGCATTCCTGCCAAAGCAGGCGTTGGAGATAAAGCTTGAACCAAACGTTGAACATCACCTTTATGCACCCCTGAAATTTTGGTTTGCAAATGCTTCACTGTCTTAAAGTACAACTCATTTTGTGGGTGAACATTTATCTCTTCAACACCATTATCCATCAAAGTCTGCACAATCATATCCCTAACTACCTCATGCTCTGCAATTTCTTTACTTCCCCACTCCATGCTAGAATCAGCGGCTAGTGTACCAGCCAAAGCCATGGTTTCTATCTCGGTTCCGCACTTCTTCAGCAGCAACTCTGGACTAGCTGCAATCCATTTACCCCAGATGGGGTGATTCATTATTACAAGAAATGACTCAGGAAAACGAAGGCGCAGTTGATAAACATAGCTTTCTAAATTCCAATTTCTTTCCTGCCACTCAAAGCATCGACTGGTAACAATTTTTTTCCAATGATTGACCTCCATGGCCGATTTGGCTTCTTCAACCAGTCTCACATAATCTGCATGACCCAAACATTTCCCACCTACACTACCTAGCTGAGCATTGGTATCAAAAGGTTGAACAAAATTGGAGTCGTCCCAAGAACCGGCCAGCACCTTACCCCCTATAGAATGCGGCAATGTGATGTGGTATCCGAAGGTAGTACCCGAAATCAATGCAGGTATCTCAACGCTCATTTAGATACTTTAATCATGGTAGTCAACTTGGCTGTAGCAATCAACTCATGCTCTTCATCGACAATTTGCACCGACCAAACATGAAGACTACGACCAATTTTAATCGGTGTAGCGATGCCAGTGACCCAACCGTGTCTTTTAGACTTAAGGTGCGTAATATTCAAATCAACACCCACTGCGATGCTGTTGTTTTCTTTGGCTATAAGATAGGACCCCACACTGGCAACGGTCTCAGCCAATGCAGCGCTTGCACCTCCGTGCAAAATACCATAAGGCTGATGGGTACGCGAATCTACAGGCATTTTGGCTGTCACCTTTTCTTTGGTCATCTCCAACATCTCAATGCCCAAAGCACCTAATAATGTTGTGTTTTTCCAATTTTCCTGTTCCTGTTCCAACATCGTATTCATGCTTTCAACTTTAAAAATGCAATTTTATTCTAATTTAGCCAGCAATGGTGAAAAAACACATCTTGATTTTGAATTGGCAGTTTCCACCCAACCATGGGATTGGAGGAAGACGCAGTGCAAAACTAGCCAAGGAGTGGAAGGCCTTGGGACACGATATCACCATTGTCACACAAGCAACAAAGAATGATGGAAATGGTTCGCAAAATTGGATCAATGAAGAAACCATTCAATCCTTTGATTACCACTTTATAGCAGAAAAAAATCATTTTAACGCATTGTATTTCCGAAGTGGATTCATCAATTCCATCCAACTTTGGCTACTCAAAAAATGGCACGGTATATTTACGCCTGGCAATCCCATTGATGACTGCCGATTTGCTGCATCCGCGATTTCTAAAATACTTTATACTGTACATTCACAAAAACCCATCGATTTGCTTTTTGTAAGCAGTGCTCCATTTAGTTTGAGTGTATATGCATCCCGATTCAAGAAAACGCATCGGGAAATTCAATTGTGGTGCGACTTCCGAGACCCTTGGATGAAGGCCGTGAATTACGGCTTGCAAATGCTGAATAATCGTCAGAAAGAGGCGGAGTTCGGTTTCCAAAAAGAGGTAGCCATGCAATCCGATTTCATATCGGCACCGTATGAGGACATTTTAGCTGAATTTGATACCACACAAACCCATGCTAAAAAGATTTTCATCCCTCATTTCACGGATAGACCATTGACACTACAGATTCAGCCTTCAATAACAGATACGCCCCATTTCACCTATGCTGGAAACTTGTATGAAGGCTCAATGCCATACATCAAATCAGCACTTAGACCGTTAAATAATCTATCATCTGAGCAACAGCCCCATTTGCACTTTATTGGGAATTTTCCGATAAGCATCCAACAAGAAATGGTCAAAGAATACAACAAAATTCTTTTTACTTCATGGCAAGATCAAGGCTTAAACCAATACCTTGAATCCAGTCAAGGTTTAATAATAATGCTCAGTGAAGACAATAAGGATTTCCATACCACCAAGTTCTATGACTTCCTTCCATTGGGCAAACCCTATTTATACATTGGTCCAAAAGGCAAAGTGCTCAAAACTATTGAGGATCACAACTTGGGTTGTTCTTTAGCACAATACAATTCAAATTCACTTATGTCCTATAATCCTGAGGAGGCGCTTCAATTGGCAAGGAAACATACAGCTGAAACAATGGCCTTAACCATACTCAATCATGTATTCCCCGACTAAAATTTCCATCATTTGTCCCAATTACAACAAGGGTCTATTCATTGGGGAAACCATTGAATCTGTTTTGGCAAGCACCTATAAGGATTGGGAATTGATCATCATCGACGATGGATCAACGGATGACAGTTTGTTGATTATACAAGGTTTTTCATCCCAAGACGAACGCATTCAATATCATCAACAAAGCAATCAAGGAGGAGCAGTTGCGCGCAACAAAGGCATGTCAATGGCCACAGGAGCCTATATGTTGTTTTTGGATTCTGATGATTTAATATCCCCTGATTGCCTTGAAGAAAGGATAAAAATGGCCGAACAAAATCCGAGTGGTATCGGTTGGGTATTTCCACTTCTTCCGTTCAAAGGAAATTTCAAGGATCAAGATTTTATAGAACCATGGATACCGCCAAAGGATAGATTTTTAGAACGGCTCATTGAGCACGACATCACATGGACCAGCATGTCCCCTTTGTGGAGAACAGCATCCATTGCGCCACATTTTCAATGGAACCCCAAGTATCCGCGCCTACAGGACATTGAGTTTCACACACACATTCTTCTAAAAGGAGACCTAATTTTCACCTTTCCAGAAAAAAAGCCAGATTGTTATTATCGCCTAGACGAGCAAAAACTGGTGATCGGCAGTCGCTATCAATATCTGGAGAAATGGGGAAAAGGATGCCATCTGTATGTGCATGAGTTTTATGATAAACTTCCTAAGAGGGTGGCTCCTAAAATCAGCAGAACCATATTGGCCTTTTTATCCGTGGCAGGCCATTATTATCGACAAAAACAAATCACCCATCAGCAATTTCAATCATTGACCCTATTGGCAAAAGAAGCTACACCCATAAGACTACATCAGATACTCTTGTCATGGTATGGGAAGCTACTGCAACTAGCTCCAATTCATATACCTGGGCTGAACGGTTTTTTCAAATTTTGGGTAAGATAGGCAGCTCTACTTGTTGTATTTTTGAAGGATGAAGTCACTTTACTCAGTACTCGTATTTTTACTTCTGTCTCAAATGGGATGGTCAATGCGGTGTTACACGGATTACAGGGTTTTTCATTTGCCCGCGGCAGTAAATGAAGGAAAAGATCAACCCTACATCGAATTTTATTTCGATTTTGACGGAGCATCTTTAAAAAGTTTTTCGGAAAATCAATCACAATTCATTGGCGCCGAAATATTGATAACGCTGCTAAAGAATAATCAAATCATAGGATACAAAAAAATCAAGGCATTGTTTCCATGGGATACCAAAGAAGACCAGCGCCAAAATTGTTCTGCGTTGGAAAGAATACCAGCAGAGAATGGAAATATCCAGGTAGAAATAGAGATGTCTGATTTGGGATTAACGGATCAAAAGAAGAGCATTTTAAAGGATGAAATACAAGTTATTAATTTGAACAAAGGTGCATTTATCTCCGATGTAATTTGGGTCAAGGCCTCCATCCCAACCAAAGAGCCCAACGCTTTTACCAAGGGGGCGGTAGATATTTTGCCATTGATATCTGACACCCGTTTTTCCGAAGAAAATGAAATGGAATTTTACGCAGAATTGTACAACACTGATCTTTATTTTCTTCAAAACCCGTTTATTGTTCAGTATTCCATTTTTGACCTAAAAAACAACATCATTCCTGGTCTAAGTAGAATCAAAAGAGAAAATGCAAAATCTGTCATACCCGTTTTGGGGAAATTGGATATTGCCCAACTTGCTGCAGGAGAATACATCTTTAAAATAGAAATCAAAGACAAATCCAACCAATTGGTTGCGACAAAAGAACGCCATTTCTTCAGAAAAACAGACAACAATAATGGTGTACCCGGTGGCCAAGTTATCGACTTCACTTTTGTTCAACAATTTCAAGATAGTCTGGATTTAATGGAGCACATCCGTTCTTTGACACCCATAGCCCAAGGGAATGAAAAAAACATCATTATGGACGTATTGCCAGCATACAACTTGAAGCAAATGCAAGGTTTCATGTATCAATTCTGGTACAAACGCAATCCCATTTCTCCTGAATTGGCATGGACTGAATACAAAAGAGAAGTTCTTGCTTGTAACAAAGAGTTTGGCACAGCTATCAAGAAAGGCTGGGAAACGGATAGAGGACGGGTATATCTGCAATATGGCAAGCCATCTACCCGTGTCATCCGAAATAACGATCCTGATTATTGGCCATTTGAGATTTGGCATTACTACCAAACCAATAATAACCTGCATAACAAGCGCTTGTTGTTTTACAATACCACTTTGAATGGTGATTTTGAACTGTTACATAGTGACATCCCCAATGAGGTAACCAACTTTGATTGGAAAAACATGGTGCGCACCAGACAAATGAATGACCCCAACACGGTAAACCGATTAAAGAACAATCAAAGACAAGACCCCTATTCAGGAGATGAGCTAGAGGGCCTTTGGTACAATCCGCATTAAAATGAAGAAGGTTGCGGTAGTTATCTTGAATTGGAATGGTAAGAAATGGTTGGAGAAATTTTTATCTAACGTAGAAAAAAACAGCATCAATCTTGCAGATGTTGTTATTATAGACAACGGATCTACCGATGACTCCCTTTCATACTGCACTGCGCATCATCCAAATGTGCAGTGGATTGGATTATCCAAGAACTATGGATTTGCAGGTGGGTACAATGAAGGTCTAAAAACGCTCAATCACCCCTACTTCATGTTGCTCAACAGTGATGTTGAAGTAACTCACAACTGGTTAAACCCACTGACTCAATGGATGGAAGCCGATGACATGCTCGCCG
>JBEISW010000344.1:0-2194 GCA_040375215.1 Crocinitomicaceae bacterium
AGTCAACTCAACATCAAAGATTTAGAACATATCAAAAATGCTTCGGCTAACATTTCCTTATTGACATTGATTGATGGTTGGTTGTCTCGTATGCCATTTTTTGATAATGTCACCATTGGCAGCGAAGGAGATTTTTGGAAAACGTATCGCAGTATTTATGAAGGTACGTTGCGTGAAGAGGAAAAAGGAAATATGATTCATTTTGATCAAATGTTCTTTGAGGAAAAAGAGGGTACTACTTTATCATTGGGTGCAAGACGCTCTGCCATGCTAATCAGTCTTTACCGAGATATGCCATTGTTCCAAAATGCTTACCGCATCATCAACCATTTGTTGGACATTGATGAATTGATGGCCACTTGGAGATGGAGACACATGAACATGGTACACCGCATGATTGGAATGCGCAGCGGTACTGGAGGAAGTACGGGTAAAGGCTATTTGCGCGAAGCAGCCATGAAGCATTACATCTTTAGTGGCTTTGCCGAGTTAAATAGTTACATGGTCAATCGTTCGTTATTGCCTGAGCTTCCTTTATCTTTGAACCAGTCATTAGGGTTCAAAGGTTAATGCTCAGATCCATCGATCCATACCGCCAAGTAGTTGTTGCCAAATATGACAACGACAACAGTGAACTTATTGTCCAAAAAATAACCAAAGCAGAGAGGGCTTTTTCCAAATGGAAAGTATTGTCTGTTCCAGAGAGATTAGAAGGACTTGAAAGGTTGAGTACCATTCTAGAAGAAAGAAAATTGGACTATGCGCAGCTGATGGCCATTGAGATGGGTAAACCCATTGCTCAAGGATTATCCGAGATTGAGAAATGCATTTCACTTTGTCAGCATTACATTGAAAATGCAGATGATTATTTAGCAACGATTCACACCGAAACAGATGAAGTCATTACGCAAGTAAGACGTCGTCCTTTTGGCGTATGGTTGGGCATCATGCCATGGAACTTCCCTTTTTGGCAAGTCTTCCGCTATGCTATTCCGGCATTGATTGCAGGCAATACCATTCTTTTGAAACACAGCCAATACACAACAGGTTGTGCGCTAAAGATTCAAGAAGCCATTGACACTGCTTGGTACAATGAGAATTTATTTCAAGTTCTGTTAATCGCATCGCACCAAGTAGATGAGGTGATCTCTCATCCGGCTGTTGCAGGTGTTTCTCTCACAGGCAGTGAATCCGCTGGAAGAAGTGTGGCTGCCCTTGCCGGAAGAAACATCAAGATGAGCATTCTAGAATTGGGCGGTAGCAATGCCATGATTGTGGATGAACACGCCGATTTACTGGAAGTGATGGAAGGCATCGTGCAAGGCAGATTACTGAATGCAGGACAATCGTGTATCGCAGCTAAACGAATATTGGTGCATGAATCGCGTTGGCACGAAGTACAACTGGCTATTACGGAGCGCATCAAGAATTTGGAGATTGGAGACCCACTGGAGCAAGATACTTTCATCGGTCCATTGGTTAATTTGGATGCGGCTGAACAAATCGAAAAACAATACCAAAGAGGAATTCAGCAAGGTGCTGAAGTTATTGTTCCATTGCAAAGATCTGGGGCTATGGTTACACCTGGAATTGTACTATTGAACAATGCCCAAAATGTATTGTGGCAAGAAGAAACCTTTGGTCCCTTGGTGGTTTTTATGAAATGGCAGGATATGAGAGAATGTCTCAAACTTCGTGCGCATGATCAATATGCATTGGGTACTTGTATTTATACCGCTGAGCCCGAGAAATGGATCAAGAAAATCCACCACATTCAAGAGCCCATGATTGTCTTCAACAACATCGTTAAAAGCGCTCCTCACCTGCCCTTTGGTGGAATTAAAAAGTCTGGTTACGGAACGGAGCTTGGGAAAGATGGTATCTTATCTTTTACCTTTCCTCAGGTGATTGCGCTTTAAATATGGTTTATTTTAGATTTCAGTGAGTTTTTATTTGTTTAAATGATTCAACTATTAAACCATTAAACAAACCAAACTAAATAGTTTAACTTTGGCAATATGAAGACGATTAAAAAATCATTTGATGCAGTTCAGTTCATGCGTGAACAAAGAGATATCCTAAGTGAGGAGTTATCTAAGATGACCGCTGAAGAAATTTTAGAATTTTTCAAGAAAAGAAAAAATGCTACCTCTACTAAACCCTGTGCTTAAATTGATCATACTTGATTGAGGAA
>JBEISW010000249.1:0-3509 GCA_040375215.1 Crocinitomicaceae bacterium
ATAAAGTGTTCGCTCAGATGGATCCTGATTTCATTTTTGATGGAATCACTTATCAAGTGAAGACGTATACTCTTACAGTTTTAGCAGGTAGTAAGCCATACGAGGAGTCAGGTACTGGAAGTGCTCTCACCTCTTCAATGAAAACCGCGTTGGCGGGGGCAAAGGCTGGTAATCAGATAATTATTTCAAATATTGTTGCAGTAGGTCCGGATGGGGGCGAACGATTATTAGGTAACATTGCTTTGAAAGTTGAATAAAAAACAGAAACAAATGAAGAAGTTTATTGCTTTGTTGGTCGCTTGTTGTGGTTTGTTGGTGACGACCACGGCGCAGACTGCTTTGGATGGGGCTTATGTTCCAGAGCATAACCCGACCCGCCGTGTGGTGCCTTATCCTTATTTGCGTCAGGCCGATGTGATGTGGAAGAAACGCATTTGGCAGCGTATTGATTTAAAGCAGAAGATGAACTATTCTTTGTATTATCCGACTACTCCGATTAAGAATCGTATGTGTCTTTATGATGTCATTATTAAAGGAATCAGAGATGGACAAATCACACCTTATAGTACCAAGAATCCTTTTAATGTGTTGCTGCCGGACGATGAGTTCTCTACTCCACTGTCACCCGAAGATGCTTTGAAGGAGGCTTCGAACACCGAAACAAAAACTATTTTTGATGAGAATGGTGAGCCCTTGTCAACGAAAGATACGAGCATGGCGATTACAGCCGAAATGGTGAAGTATTTCGAGATTAAAGAAGATTGGATTTTTGACAAGCAACGTTCAGAGCGCTATGTCCGAATCATTGGAATAGCTCCGATCGTTGAAAAGAAATTCGGGGGTGGGACAAGTGTTCAAGATGTACCAGTCTTTTGGTTGTACTTCCCTGAATGTCGCTATTTATTTGCCAATGCTGATGTTTTCAATTTACACAATACCTCTCAGCCCATCACTTTTGATGATTTGTTCCAAAAGAGAATGTTCTCTTCCTATGTTGTAAAAGAAGAGAATGTTTATGATCGCCGAATTGAAGATTATTACAAAGATCCAATGAAAGCCATCTTGGAAAGTGAGCGGATCAAAGAAGATTTGTTCTTGTTTGAGCATGACCTTTGGCATTATTGAGAAATATTGATGAAAAGCCACCGCAAGGTGGCTTTTTCTTTTTCAAAGGATTACTTTTGCACCCGCATGGTAACAATAGGAAATCTTACAGTCAGTTTTGGATCGCGTGATCTATTCTCAAACATCACTTTATTTATTGGCCCTAGAGAGCGAATGGGCTTGGTAGGGAAGAATGGGGCAGGTAAGTCCACCATGCTGAAAATCTTGGCAGGATTGCAAAATCCCACTTCAGGAACGGTTGCCTTTACAAGAGGAACTACTGTTGGATATTTGGCTCAAGAAATGGAACATACGCACGGTGTAACGGTGCGAGAAGAGGCTGCTGCTGCATTTTCTGAGACACTGACATTGCAGAAAAGGATGGATGAATTGATGGATGCCATTGCCAACCACCATGACTACACCAGCGATGATTACGCGGATAAAATTGAGGAGATAGAAACCATTAGCCATCGCTTGGCCTTGGTGGATGCCACCAAGATGGATGAAAAGATTGAGAGGGTATTGAGAGGATTGGGTTTTGGTCCAAGTGACTTTGACCGACAATTATCTGAATTCAGTGGTGGTTGGAAAATGCGGGTTCAATTGGGAAAGCTGTTATTGAAGAACCCTGATCTTCTCCTTCTCGATGAGCCTACCAATCACTTGGATATTGAAAGTATACAATGGCTAGAGGAGTTTTTGGTGGACTATGAAGGAGCAATTGTTTTGATTTCCCATGATAGAACTTTTTTGGATGCGGTTACCAAGCGAACTGTTGAGATTTCTAAGGGCAAATTGTATGATTACAAGTTTTCTTATTCCAAGTATATCGAGCAGCGCTTGGAAGAAATTGAGCGAGCTGAAAATGCAGCGGCCAATCAACAGAAGTATATAGAAAAGACACAAGTTCTAATCAATAAGTTCAGGGCAAAGAAAGACAAAGCAGCTTTTGCGCAGACCCTTATTCGGAAATTGGATAAATTGGAGAAGGTAGAAGTGGATGATATAGATGGAACATCCTTGCACATGCGCTTTCCACCAGCTCCGCATGCCGGTAAGGTGACCTTGAAAGGACATTCTTTGGGTAAGGCTTTTGCTGAAAAGCGATTGTTTTCCACTGTTGATTTTATGATTAATCGAGGCGAGAAAATTGCTTTGATTGGAAAAAATGGTGTTGGGAAAACAACGTTGCTCAAAATAATTTTAGGTCAGTTGCAACATGAGGGAGAGATAGAGTGGGGACATGCCATTCAGATGGGTTATTATGCGCAAAATCAATCAGAGGAATTGGATGGTGAGAAGACCATTTTTCAAACCATTGATGACGAGGCTGTAGGTGAGATTAGAACGCAGATACGCGGTTTATTGGGTTCGTTTTTGTTTGGTAAAGATGAAATAGACAAAAAAGTCAAGGTTTTGAGTGGAGGGGAAAAGGCCAGGTTGGCATTGTGCAAGTTGCTATTAAAGCCAACCAACTTTTTAATCATGGACGAACCTACCAATCACTTGGATTTGGTTTCCAAGGAAGTGTTGAAGCAGGCGTTGAGTCAATATGACGGTACATTGCTTGTGGTTTCCCATGATCGTGATTTTTTGAATGGATTGACAGATACCGTTTATGAGATCCTGCCCAATCGATTGAAAGTATGGACGGGTGATGTTTTGGATTTCCTAAAAGAGAAAAAAGCAGAGAACATTGCCGTTTATGAGCAGCAACAGAAAGAAGCCAAGAAGAAAGTTGAATCCAATGTTCAAATTGGTCAAACTGGAGTTGTGTCTAAAGAGGATCAGAAAGACCGAAAAAAACTAGAGCAACAGTTGGCCAAGGTTGAGAAAAAGATTGAAGAGATTGAAAATGAAATTTCAGCCATTGAAGAGAAAATGGGTCAGTTGGATTATACCAATACTCAATTGGTTAAAGAAATTACTGATAAGCATGAATTGAAAAAGAGCGAGCTCAGTTCACAATATAAGGAGTGGGAAAACATTACCGAACAATTGTGTTAAAATGAAAGAAGAAACAACCAAATGAGTTTACTTTTGGTCTAATCAGTATAACTAAACTTTTAATCAATGAAATTGAAATTTACCCTTTTGTGTTTAGCCTTGGTGGCTGGCCTGCAATCTTGGTCTCAAGGCCTTCCGTTCAGCGGAATTATTAATGGAGGAAATGGCTCCATGCCAGTGAACATTTTTTATGTCGATTCTATTACTGGCGTTTCTGGAACTTTGGTAGTGAATTCAGGTCCTAATGGTGGATTTGATGGTTTAGTGCCAGTAACAGGTAATGTAATGGGACAAATGATGGTTTGGGCTTGTATTTCCAACTGTCAAGGTCTTCAGGCATGTGACAACACTGTTTGGATTCCAGGAACCATCATGACATTTGAATTGGAATATTG
>JBEISW010000371.1:0-1630 GCA_040375215.1 Crocinitomicaceae bacterium
ATAGTCTTATCCATAATTGAGCAATCATCCCGAAAAGATGATATTCAGCATCTTATGAATTTGTCTGAGGAGGAATTGTACAGCTTGTATTGTGAAGCAGACGCATTGTTGTTGCCGCTTTTCAATACCATACAAGATCAAGCACGCTTTCCCCATAAACTGGGAGAATATTTGGCAAGTGGAACGCCGGTGATTACAAATGAAGTAGGTGATTTGCGGTATTATTTGAAAGATCGAGATTCTGCTTTGGTGCTGGAACCTGGAAACGAAATTAGCTATGCAAAAGCGATGGACTTTGTGGTAAGGAATCCTAAGGAGTCAAAACAAATGGGTAAAAAAGGCAAAGAGATTTGTAGGGAGAATTTTGAGTTTGAGAAGTTGGGAGAACAGTGCGCTAATTTTTTACGAAAAATAGGATGATTAAAAAACTAGTTCAAAAGTGGAGAATATACCGTTCAGATGCGTACGAGGTAGGTAAATGGTTCGCGCATTATTATGGGGTGAAAATTGGAAAAAATGTAAGGTTCACAGGGAAGGACATATCATTTGGTAGTGAACCATTTTTGATTGAGATTGGTGATCATGTTACAATCACACCTGGAGTGAAATTTCAAACGCACGATGGAGGTGTTGCGCTGTTTCGGGAGGAATTTCCTGGTTTGAACGTCTATGGACATATCAAGATTGGCAACCATGTTTTTATTGGTGAAGACGTCATGATTATGTATGGAGTTACTGTTGGGAACAATGTGGTAATCGGAGCTCGAAGCGTAATCACGAAAGATATTCCCGATAATTCAGTTGTAGTTGGTGTTCCAGGGAGAGTGATTAAAACCTTGGATGAATACAAGAAGACATCACTGCTTAAAGCTTTACAAATTGAGCATAGGGAACCAGCACTAAGGCAGAAAGAAATAGTGGAAAAATTATCTAGACGCAATAAGTGAAATGAGGATATTATTGGTTTCTAACAATTTAGGTAGGGGTGGGAAAGAGAGACAAATTCATGAAATAGTTAAAGTCATGGGACTCAATCATAAATTGGTTGTAGGATTGGTATTAAGGGAACCCGTAATAGCCTATGATTTGAGTGAAGCAGAAAATATAAAGACATATGTTCCTGAATATCGGTTAAGGGGAAAGGAGTTTATTGCATATATGCGTATGGTCACGGATGAATTTAATCCAGATGTTGTTCATACTTGGGAAAGCAGTGTGACAGTTTTGACTCACCTCATGCGATATTTCTATTTCAAGATATTTAAGTTTGTAGATGGTTCTATGCGGTATTCCAATAAATTCTCAAAGAAATCATTGATGTACTGGTCCGCTCGATTTGGTAGAGTGCTTTCAAACAAAGTCATTTCCAATTCACAGGCTGGGATGAATACCTTGGATTATTCAAGGGATAGAAAATACAAAGTAGTCACCAATGGGATGAATTTGCATCGGTTTGATGAATGGAGTCAACGCAGACCATCAAGCACAGAACCTTTTGTTATCACAATGGTGGCCAGTTTCACTATGCCAAAGGATTACAGAAGTTTAATTACCGTGGCAGTTAACATGTTGTCAAAAAAAATACCTTTGGTGGTTAATCTGATAGGCGATGGCCCAGAGCGAAGTGAAG
>JBEISW010000212.1:0-4210 GCA_040375215.1 Crocinitomicaceae bacterium
CCAAAACATCCGCAATACTCTTGCCTTTGTATTTAACCTCCAATGTTTCCCTGTTGTATCGCTTGCCATTGCAAGATTCACATTCAACCATAACATCAGGGAGAAAATTCATCTCAATCACCTTAACTCCTCCTCCTTTGCATGTCTCACATCTCCCACCGCTCACGTTGAAACTAAAACGGCCGGGTTGATATCCACGAATCTTAGCTTCTGGCAGCTGAGCAAACAACTGTCGTATATCCGTAAAAATACCAGTGTAAGTACTTGGATTGGAACGAGGGGTTCTACCAATTGGGGTTTGATCAATCTCCACCACTTTGTCCAAATGTTCCAAACCTTTAATTGACTTATATGCCAAAGGTTTTCTTTGGTTGTCGTAAAAATGATGCGCTAAAATGGGGTAAAGCGTATGGTTCACCAAACTGGACTTACCACCACCACTCACGCCAGCTATGCAAGTAAACGTTCCCAACGGAATTTTTAGATTCACGTTTTTCAAATTGTGTCCTCTTGCTCCCAGTAACTCTAGTGTATTCCCATTGCCCTTTCTTCGCTTTTGCGGAACAGCAATTTTTCTTTTTCCACTTAAATATTGACCAGTAACGCTCTTTCCTTTCAAATGTTCTTTAGGTGGACCTTCAGCTACAACTTTACCACCGTGAACTCCTGCATGAGGACCAATGTCTATCAAATAGTCAGCGCTGAGCATCATGTCCTTATCATGCTCCACTACCAAAACGCTGTTTCCTACATCGCGCAAGGACTTCAAACTATTGATCAATCTTTGATTATCCCGCTGATGCAATCCAATACTGGGTTCATCTAGAATATACAAAACACCCACCAACTGCGCTCCAATCTGCGAAGCCAATCTAATGCGCTGCGCCTCTCCTCCACTTAATGTCTTAGAACTGCGGTGCAAGGTGAGATAATCCAAACCCACATCCATAAGAAAACGCAAACGGTCTTTGATCTCCTTAAGCGGCTCTCGGGCAATCTTTAACTGCCTTTCATTCATGGCTTCATGGGCAGTTTCCATCCATTGAGAAAGGAACTTCAAATCCATGGAAGCCAGTTCATAAATATGTTTGCCGTTGATCTTAAAATACAACGCTTCCTTTTTCAATCGGGCTCCTCCACACTCTGGACAATTCACCTTATTCATGAAACTTTCAGCCCATCTTCTGATAGAGGGACTAGCATCATCCTCGGCTTGTTTTTCTATAAAGGCAATGATTCCATCATAACGCGTGCGCATGCTTTGACCATTGTTCAGGGTAACCACCACCTCATCATCCGTTCCGTAAAAAAGAACTTGTATGGCATCTTTGGGTATTTCCTTTATCGGTGTCGTCAAAGAGACTTCATAGCCTGTGAGTATCGATTCTATTTGCTGAAATATCCATGTCTGTTTGGCCTCTCCCAATGGAGCAATGCCACCTTTCTTGATAGAAATTTTGTCATCCGGAACAATTTTCTTTAAGTCAATTTCCGCAACATTTCCCAACCCATTGCAATGGGGACAAGCTCCGTAAGGACTGTTGAACGAAAACAAATTGGGTTCTGGTTCAGGGTACGAAATTCCCGACTCTGGGCACATCAAAAATTGACTGTAATGCTGCAACTTTTGATTGCCCTCTTCCATGGGTACTACCATCATGGAACCCTTTCCCATTTTCATGGCTAACCTTACAGATTCCTTGAGCCTGCTATCTGGCTCGTTACCGGCCAAACGATCTATGACAATCTCAATATCATGAATTTTGTATCGATCCAATTTCATGCCCTTGGTCAATTCCACCATCACCCCATCCACTCTCGCTCGCACAAATCCTTGACGCATGAATTGCTCAAACAATTCTCTGTAATGCCCTTTGCGACCTTTGATGATCGGGGCCAATAAAACTATTTTCTTTCCTTTGAAGGCTTTTTTAATCCGCTCAATGATCTCCTCTTGGCTATACTTGACCATTGGCAAACCGGACACGTGGCTGTATGCCGTTGAAGCCCTTGAATAGAGCAACCGTAAAAAGTCGTAAATTTCTGTTATGGTTCCAACGGTAGAACGTGGATTCTTGGATACCGTTTTTTGCTCGATTGAAATAACAGGAGACAAACCGTTGATCTTGTCAACATCTGGCCTTTCCAATTCGCCTAAAAACTGCCGGGCATAAGCATCAAAGGTTTCAATGTATCGTCTTTGACCTTCCGCATAAATGGTATCAAAAGCCAACGACGACTTCCCACTTCCACTCAGCCCGGTAATAACGACAAGCTCATCCCTAGGAATGACCAGGTCAATATTTTTCAAATTGTTTTCTCTGGCCCCTAAAATCTCAATGTACTCTTTCTCCATCCCTTTGAAAACAACTGAACCGTAACTTTGTTCCTAGGAAACCTTCACCAATATCCCTTCCATCACAGAGGCTGCTACCTCAGCGCTGTCTGTAGATTTGGTCAAAGTAGTAATAATCTCTTTGATTTTTATTTTCTCAATCACATCATTTTCTTCATTGAACAATGCAACCAAAGTCTCATCTCTCAGTTCCTCTGCTCTTTTCTCGTTGTTTCTGATTTCTGCAATGCACTTTTGCACACGCTCTGAATAATACATTTCAGGTAATTCATGAACTATCTGACTTAAAGAATGACATTGCTCCTCAATCAACTTGGCAATGGCAATCATATTGGGATGAATTTGTCTTGGCTTGTACAAATTGATTTTCTTGGCTGCGCTGTGCATGAAGTCCGCCACATCATCCAATACAACAGCCAGTTCATAGATATCCTCTCTATCAAATGGAACCAAAAAAACAGCGTTGGCTTCGTGAACTATGGCATTGGTAAAAGCATCACCTTGCTTTTCAAATTGTGAAATGGTGGTCAACATGTTGATGCGTTCTACATCATTCCCAGATAGGCCTTCTACCATAGCCTTGGACATGTTGGTTAAACTGTGAGCACTCTTTTCGAAAAGAGGAAAGAAACGTTTGTCTTTGGGGACCAACATTTGTAATACGCTATTAATATCTGCCATGGTAATTTTCATTCGGCGATGATGGACCGCCAATCTTTTTCAAAGATGAACCAAAGATGTTTTAATTGTTAGGATTTTTTCGATTATTTATCACCCATTCATCAAAAAAAAAGGCCACACAAAGGTGGCCTTCTTACTAAAAATATTCTCTTACTTCACAGCTACACGGAAAGTCTCGTTCAATTGAGATCCTGTAACTTCAACAATGTACAAACCAGTTGGAACGTTATTCAAATTCAAGCTAAGGGTATTTTTACCAGCAGCTACTTTATTGAACTTCTCCACCATGATGAATTGACCCATTGCGTTGTAAACTTCAACTTTAACGTCTTGATTATTCACACTTTGAACGGTAATGTTCAACAAACCTTCTGTTGGGTTAGGGTAAATTTGAACGCTGTTGTTCAAAATCACCTCTTCAACACCAATAACTGGATTACCGTCACAATCAGTACACTGATCAAAACAATAAACGCCTGTAGCCTCATCATTGCCTGATCTGATAAAGGTACGGTTCCATCCACCAACACCGTTGTCAATACCACAACCTGTTGAATCGATACCAGCACCTTCTTCTAGGATTGGAGCTGTTACATCAGCACCCGTCAAATACTTGTATTGAATAGCGCCGGGTCCGCTCAAAAGCTTTGTGCACTCGTATACTTGATCGCCATCTGCATCTGTCATTGCGGTCTTACCTGCCTGCCACTGTGGCGTTGTTGCACCTGAAATCATCCAAAGGGTATCCACAGCAGGATTAAACGCTGCAATAGCGATCATGCTAGACATATCTACTTGGAAAGTTAGGTTTGCTGGATTTGGATCTTGAACACATCCTTGTGAGCATTGTGTAAAGCAGTACTCTTCAGTTATAGCAGTTGCTCCAACAGTTACGCCACGATTTCCTCCAACATTACAATCAGCAGGAATAGACTCATCACTACCCCAAGCATCACCATTGATAAACTTATATTGATAATTTCCTTGAGCCAAGTTTAGAGTAACTTCAAAGATATTTGGATCAGCAGTTGGTAACATTTCGATTACTCCTGGATTCCATGATGGATAGGGATTTCCATTGTCAGCAAAACTTCCTGCAATGTGAACACCATTGGCAGAAGGCGTCTGCAAACTCAAATTAACACGGAAAGTTACTGGAGTAGGTAACATACA
>JBEISW010000047.1:0-10954 GCA_040375215.1 Crocinitomicaceae bacterium
CCTTGAGTAAAATGTTGCGATTTGCATTGGATGGAATCACAAGTTTCTCTGATAAGCCGCTAGAAATGGTTTCAAGATTGGGTTTTTTTGTATCCTTGGTATCGTTCATCGTCATTCTTTATGCCCTGTATTCACATTACTTATTAAATCAAACGATTACGGGATGGACATCACTGATCATCAGTTCAATGTTCATAGGTGGCATACAACTCATCTCAATTGGAGTTATTGGGGAATACATAAGCCGCATCAATAAAAATGTGCTGAACAGGCCTATATACATCATTGAGCATACCAACCTTACAGAATAAAGTATAAGCTCAAAACATTACTATGAGATTCTCAATTTACAAAAATGGTTGTAAAATAAAACAATTCATATTATCGAAACCTCTGATGTAAATTTTTCGAAAAAGAAAACATTGGGAAAAACAACCTCATCCATACCTTACAAATTCCAAAACACCATTTGGCAGCATAATGGTGGCAGCGGATGGCACTTTGTCACTTTACCACAAAGACTGTCCATGGAAATACGTGAACTCTTCCAAAATGAAGAACAAGGTTGGGGAAGATTACCTGTGATGGCATTGATAGGAGATACTTCCTGGGATACCGCGATTTGGTTTGACACAAAAAACAACGCATACCTTCTGCCCATCAAAAGTGAGATCCGTAAAAAAGAGAATATCTCAGTTGGAATGATTGTGAAAATCACAATTTACATTTAGCCAACAAATTACTCAACTTAATATCCAATTCACCAGAAATGTCAACCATCAAATACAAAACAATTCAAGAATACTGGAATTCATTCGACGGTGTGGCACTTGATAAATTGAAAGAATTGCATGAATGCATAGAGTACACCATTCCAAATGCTGAGCCTTGTATTTCCTATAACATGCCTGCCTTCAAAATTGGAAAAATAATCGCTTACTATGCTGGATACAAAAACCATATTGGTTTTTATCCAATGCCAGCCTGCATCCAACACTTTGCCTCAGAATTGAAGCCCTATAAAACTTCCAAAGGCGCTGTTCAATTCGCACTGGATGAGCCATTGCCTCTTGATTTGATTGAAAAAATGATTCATTATAATACTCTCAATATTCAATGATTCCTCCTTGTTCTCAATAACAAAAAAAGTACTGATTGCACAGCCCTTATGCAACTCGTAGCTTCCTTTAAGTCCAGAATAAAAAAGCCCCCAATGATGGGGGCTCTTATCATCTAATTAACCTAACCTATTATCTTATTCAATATTATCCTTGAATTGATTCTCTAATTTTTGTCTTAACCAATCCAATGACTCCATGATGCCTCCTTTCTTCTTGGCCTTGGTGTTGACCATTGTTTCTTCAACCTCCACCTTGGTTTCTGAATGAACATCATTCATTTCCACTTTGATTTCCTCTACCACCTCTTCTATCAATGGTGCTGAAACTGTTTCTTGAAACAAGTTGCGTTGCACTTCATTGTTCTCGTAGGTCATCAACAATCCAACACCGGTAGATAATATCGGAGTCAATTTAGTAGCATCATCCTTAGAAGAAGATACGTGGAAATGCGGATATCCAACGCGGCAATGCATACCTGTATGGTATTCCACCAACTGCTTCATGTGTCGCAATTGCGCGCCACCACCCGTCATCACTATTCCACCAATCAACTGCTTGGAAAATCCAGATGAAACGATTTCACCATGCACATAATCCAAAATTTCCTCCATACGTGCTTGAATAATCTGAGTCAAACGCAATGTAGATATCTCTCTTCTTGGGTGTCCAGCCAACCCGGGAATAGCAATAACTGCATTCTGGTTCACCGCTTCCTCCAAAGCAAATCCGTGATTGACTTTTAATACCTCCGCATACTTTGGTAATATATAACAACCATTTCTAATATCCTCGGTAATGATATTTCCACCAAAAGGAATGACCGCTGTATGTCTAATAATGCCATCATGGAAGATGGCAATATCTGTTGTACCACCACCAATATCAACCAATGCAACTCCCGCTTCCATCTCCTCATCGGTCAATACAGAAGCTGAACTCGCCAATGGCTCCAACGTCAATTTAGCAACTTCTAAACCAGCCTTTCTAACACAACGGTAAATGTTGTTGATCTGAGAAATCTGTCCTGTAATCACATGGAAATTGGCCTTCATTCTGATGCCAGCCATTCCAATTGGATCTTTGATTCCCGACTCTTGATCCACTGTAAAATCCTGTGGCAATGCATGAATAATGTCTTCACCTGGAGCAACGGGAATACGTCGAATATCTTGCGTCATGATATCAATATCCACTTGCGATATTTCCTCGTCCATGCTGCTTCTGGTGCGTGTGGCCTGGTGCTGCGTGCTACGTATGTGCTGTCCAGCGATACCTACGTTGACAATTTTAATATCGACGTTGCTCTTCTCAGAAGCCTGACTCACGGCCTTTTTAATGGACTCTACTGTGCGGTCGATATTGACCACTACGCCACGTTGTACACCAACACTTTCTGATTTGCCGATGCCCAAAATTTCTACTTTTCCATGCTCATCGTAACGTCCTACGATACATGCAATCTTGGTGGTTCCAATGTCCAGTCCTACGATAATTTCGTTTTTCATGGTGCGATATAATTTCTTTTAATTCCTACAATTTGATTGATAAAACGTGCGTCCAAAACTTCATATTGATCTAAATCTATTTTGGGCAACGTTTTGCTATAAAACACAAAAAGGTTCTTCATCTTGATGTCAAAATTTTGACTATCACCTATCCATATCTCTTGATTTCCCATCCGTGGAATAATGCGCCAACCTACTGGACCTTTCCAGTAAACCTGGTCTATTTGCGCATTCCACAATGGGTGAGACTGAATCGATTTGGCCATCCAGTAGATGCTTTGATGAAAAGCATTGGCTTGGTCATCATGAAAAATATCCTCTGGCAATAACGACGCACTAAAATCACCTAAAAAAATAGGAACGTCAGCCAAAGCGCCTTTCTTTAAAGGCAATAAAGCACCTTCCTCGTCCAAATAAAACTGTGACCCTGACTGATCCATGATCAATGCAACAGGCTTGCGCAATGAAACGTCAATTTTGCAACGACCATCCAACGTCTGATAAACTTGAGCTTTTCTAACGTATGGATTGGTTAACAATGATCTTCTCATGGCTGCCAAATCCATTTGACCTCCAACCTTACCCATTAATCCACCATTGGACTCCTCACAGATTTGCTGAATCTCCAAAGCATCTAAAAATGCAAATCCTGAATCAGCCTCTTGAATATTAACTGATACCTGCCAGCATTTCAACTGACCTTGGTGTGCATTGGAAAAAGCCATTAGGGTAATTACAGTCGAACACAATAGCAGATACAGCAGGGCTACCCCCACTTTCTTCCATGCTATTTTCTTCTGTCCCATTGCTACTTTTCTCTTTGTTCTAATTGCATTGCCAATGGTTTTACCAGCTGATCAATATCACCAGCTCCCAACACCAAAACCACCTCCCAATCCGCAGGTATTCCAATCTCCAATAATTCACTTTTTTCCAATAACTTTTTATCCAAAAGCGAAATCTTATCAAGTATCAATTGTGAATCAATTCCTGGTATAGGCAATTCTCTTGCTGGATAAATAGGCAGTAATATCAAGCCATCCAGAGCCGACAAGGAAGAAACAAATCCTTCTAAAAAATCCCTGGTCCGAGAAAAAAGATGGGGTTGAAAAATGCCTCCTATTTTTTTTCCTGGAAACAACATTCTTGCGCTTGTGATTGCCGCATTTAATTCTGTGGGATGATGGGCGTAATCGTCAATCATCACCACACCTTCTTCATCCAAAATGCGTTCAAACCTTCGCCCAACTCCTTTGAAGGCTGACATCGCTTTTTTTATTTCGCTTGGTTCACCTCCGCAGGCCAATGCAATGGTGATGGCCGCCACCGCATTCTCTACGTTGTGTCGCCCAGATAATCCGCAAACTATTCCATCAATACTAATTACTCCTTTGTAATCAAATACAAAATTTCCATCTTGAACAACAATATTCTCCGCTCGACATGCCACTGATTCTTGGTCTGTTATTCCATAACGAACAATCTCAGTATGATCTGTCAATCCAGAAAATTCAGTGGCCACTTCATATTGCACAAGAAGATGTCCGTTCGGTTTAATCTTCTTGGAGAAATCCTGAAACCCCTTTTCAAATGTGGCTGCATCACCGTATATATCGAGGTGATCGGGATCAACCGCTGTTACCACAGCCCACTCGGGCGTTAAGGTTAAAAAACTTCTATCAAACTCATCCGCCTCTACCACTACCCAATCACTTTCCGCCAATACCAAGTTGGATTTAAAATTGGCCGAAATACCGCCCAAAAAAGCGTTGACTTTAAAACCAACTTCATTCAAAAGAAATGCAATCATCGATGAAGTAGTTGTCTTGCCATGGGTACCTGCAACGGCAATGGTGTGGTACTGCTCCGTGATTTTCCCCAAAAGAACACTGCGCTTCATCATGGGAAATCCGTTTTGCTGAAAATAGTTCTTCAACAAGCTATCTTGGGGAATGGCAGGTGTATAACAGACCCATATCTTTTCTACGGGAGTTAACCGAATCAATGAAGGCAAGTGCAGTAGATCATCTTCATAAGTAATGTCAATACCTTCTTGTTCCAATTGCTGCGTCAATGGGGTACTGGTGCGATCATATCCCATAACGATATGACCCTTGGTGTGAAAGAATCGGGCCAAGGCTGACATACCAATTCCACCAATTCCTAAAAAATAAAAAATGGTTTCTTTGCTCCATTGTTTATGCTCCATAACAATCCTTCTTCAACTGGTTTACGATATCTGCACTTGCATTTGGCCTAGCCCATTGCTGCATATTCTTGGTCATGGATGCCGAGTCAACATTTCCCTCCAACAAGTCTTTTAATGTTGATAACCACATTTCCGAAAGTGTTTTCTCTCGAATCATCAATGCAGCTTTATCATTCACCAAAGCCATGGCATTGTGTGTCTGATGATCCTCTGAAACATAAGGCGAGGGAACAAATACGGTTGGCTTGGAAACCAAGCACAATTCTGAAACAGACATCGCACCAGCTCTGCTTACGATGATATCGGCTGCAGCATAGGCTTGGTGCATCTCATGGATAAATGGTCCAACCCATAATCCTGTTTTATCCTTCCATTTGTTTTGTGGCAAATAATTTTTCCCTGTTTGCCAAATCACCTGCACATTCAACTCCAACAACGCATCCAAATTGGCCTCCATGGTCTGATTCATCGCTCGTGCACCCAAACTACCACCCACCATCAAAATGGTTTTCTTTCCTTCTTGCAATCCAAAATGCGCCAATGCTTCTGACTTTGGATTTCGATCATTGTCCCAAATAAAACGGATTGGATTTCCGGTTTGCATGATTTTCTCCTTCGGAAAAAAACGCTCCATACCTGGATAAGCAGTAAAAATACGAGTTGCCTTTTTTGACAATATTTTATTGGTTACGCCAGCAAAAGAATTTTGCTCTTGGATAAAAATCTTTTTCCCTAACGCATTAGCGGCCCATAATGTTGGACCACTGGCATAACCACCTACACCAATAACCGCATCGGGCTTGAACTGCCAAATCAGTTTGATGGCCAAAATCAAGCTCCAAAGAATCTTGAAAGGCAGCAACAAATTCTTCCAACTCAACTTTCGCTGGATTCCTGCTATGGGCAAGCCAACTATATTGTATCCGAATTGAGGAACTTTCTCCATTTCCATTCGACCCTTAGCCCCTACAAACAAAATCTGAACATTGGGATGCTGTCTTTCCAATTCCTGCGCAATAGCAATAGCAGGGAAAATATGCCCGCCTGTTCCACCACCTGATATGACTACTTTATTGAGCATGCTGAACCTCCGTTATGGGTTGTTCCTCTACAAATTGATCTTCATCTACTTCACCCTTCCCTCTGGTTACACTGATGATCATGGCAATGGACAAACAAGTGAACAAAGTAGAAGTACCACCCAAACTAATCAAAGGCAGCGGCTGTCCTGTTGTGGGAAATAAACTGACCGAGACCGACATATTGATCAATGCTTGAATAACAATAATGGAAGACAATCCAAAGACCATCAATTGTCCAAAACGAGAAGGACAAGTCAATGCTGTTCGGACGGCGCGGAAATAAAAAATAAGGTAAACAAAAATCAACAACAATCCACCAAAGATCAATCCATACTCTTCAATGATAAAAGCATAAATCATATCCGAATAAGGGTGAGGCATAAAATTCCGAGAAGACCCTGTTCCGGGTCCTTTGGGAATCAATCCCCCTGAATAGATGGCATATTTGGCCAAATCCGCTTGATAGTTACCTTCAGCATCACCTTCAACTTTGTTCAATATCCTATTCTTCCATGTGTCATAGCGAGGCAATACCTTTTCAGGTCCATACTCTCCAATGGCCACAACCATGGTCAACAACAAACCCACACTTCCTATGATGGTCAATAAAAATTTCCAAGGGTAACCAGAAACAAGTAGCATTAAAAAACAAACCAATCCCAACATCGCGCTGGTAGAAAAATTGGCTGGAAATATCAAACCACAAACAAATGCAATGGGCAATACAATTGGCCAAAAAGTTCTTTTCCAATCACCAAATTCTCCTTGTCGCAAGGTGAGCATTCTTGCCAGATAAACCAACAACACTACTTTGGCCAAATCACTGGTTTGAAAAGAAATGCCTAAACCCGGAATCTTTAACCAGCGATCTGCATTGTTAATATTGGCACCATACAGAAGGGTTACGGCCAATAGTCCCACCGTAACCCAAATCAACAACTGAGAAAACTTAGAAAAATATCGGTAGTCAATGCGGTGCACCACAAGCATAATGGCCCATCCACCCAGTAGCATAACCATGTGTCTTCTCAGCACACCGAAACTACCCTCTGCATCTTTTCCCAAGGTTGAAATTCCGCTATAAACAGCAAGAATAGACACCACGGTCAGCAGCAATGCCACCATCCAGATAACCTTATCTCCTTTTAAATAGCGAAACATAATAAGAACAATTACAAACCTTTTACAGCCTTTTTAAATTGACGACCTCTATCTTCATAGTTGTCAAACAAGTCAAAACTTGCACATGCAGGAGACAATAAAACAGTATCACCTTCTTTGGCCAATTCATAAGCCACACGAACTGTATGCTCAGCATCGGTTGAATCAACAATGGTATCTACAACTTTTTCAAAAGCCTTTCTGATCTTGCTGCTGTCCTTGGTCAGACAAATGATGGCCTTAACACGCTTAGAAACCAATGGCAACAATTCATTGTAATCATTTCCTTTATCCTGACCACCTGCAACCCAAATGATTGGGGTATTGATGCTCTCCAAAGCATACCATGCTGAATTGACATTGGTAGCCTTACTGTCGTTGATAAAGCTAACGCCATGAACCTTGGCAACAAACTCCAAACGGTGTTCTACATTCTCAAAGTTCTCTAAACTTTCACGAACTACTTCCTTGCGCAAGTCAAGAATTCTGGCTGCTACTCCTGCTGCCATTGAGTTGTTCAAATTGTGCTTTCCTTTCAAAGCTAATGAAGTGATTTTCATAATTACTGGGTTTTTATGGATGTTGATGTTGATGTTTTCATTTTGAACAAAGGCACCTTCGAACTCACTTCCCTCTGGAATGTCATTTAGAGTAAAAGGAATCTTCGTTGCACCTATTGTATTTTGAGACAAATACTTTTGAGTCTCTGGATCGTCTTGACTATAGATGAAATAGTCAGCTGAAGTTTGATTTTGAGCGATTCTAAACTTGGAGGCCACATAATTCTCCATCTTGTAATCATAGCGATCCAAGTGATCCGGTGTGATATTGGTTAGAATAGCTATGTCGGCTTTGAACTGCATCATACCATCCAACTGGAAGCTGCTCAGTTCTAGAACAAACCAATCGGGCTGCTCACCAATCAACTGTCTCGCAAAACTCTTTCCTACGTTTCCTCCCAATCCTACTTTTACTCCTGCGTTCTGCAAAATGTGGTAGGTGAGTAAAGTCGTGGTGGTTTTTACGTTTTATCCTGTGATACAAATGGTCTTTGCCTTGTTGTATGGAAATGCAAATTCCATTTCTGAAACTACAGGAATTCCTTTTGCCATCAGCGATTGAACAATGGCTACTTTTTCTGGAATTCCAGGGCTCTTGACAACAATATCAGCGTTCAATATCAATGCTTCTGTATGCTGACCTTGCTCGTAAGCAATGCCATTGGCTTCCATCTCCGCCACGTACTCTTGCTTGATCATTCCCTTATCAGAAACAAAAACGTCATAGCCATGATGCAAGCCCAACAGTGCAGTGCCTGTTCCGCTTTCACCTCCACCCAATATGACCAAACGCTTTTTCATTATCTGGTCTTTAAAGTGATGATGGTAACTACAGCCAAAATGATTCCTACAATCCAAAAGCGTGATACGATTTTGGCCTCATGCATTCCCTTCTTTTGAAAATGGTGATGCAAAGGAGACATCAAGAAAATTCTTCTTCCTTCTCCGTACTTCTTCTTGGTGTACTTGAAGTAAGCAACCTGAATAATCACGGATAAGTTTTCAATTAAAAAGATTCCGCACAAAACTGGTATCAGAAGTTCCTTTCTGATAGCAATAGAAAAAGTAGCAATGATTCCACCCAAGGCCAAACTACCCGTATCGCCCATGAAAACCTGAGCTGGATAAGAGTTGTACCACAAGAATCCAACACATGATCCCACAAATGCAGCAATGAAAATGGTCAATTCGCCACTGCGCGGGATGTACATGATATTTAAATAATCTGCAAAAATGTAGTTACCCGATACGTATGCCAAGATGGCCAACGTCACCCCGATAATCGCGCTTGAACCCGCTGCCAATCCATCGATTCCGTCCGTGATATTGGCACCATTGGACACCGCAGTAACAATCAATATCACCACCAAAGTGAACACAATCCAAAGTGACCAAGCATTGCGCCATGAAGCAGGCAACAACCAACTGTAATCAAACTCATTGTCCTTGATAAAAGGAATGGTGGTCTTGATGTTTTTGTTCTCTTCCCAATTGGCAACAGCGCTGGACTGCCCTGTCTGCTCAACTGTTTCAGATGTTGTGGCTTGGTGATCCGTTCTTTCCTTGATGGTCACGGTTGGATTCCAGTACAACATGGAAGCAACGATGACACCTGCGCCAATCTGACCAATGATTTTAAACTTTCCTGCCAATCCCTCCTTGTCCTTCTTAAAGACTTTGATGTAATCATCCATGAAACCGATGATTCCCAACCATACTGTTGCAATCAATAAAGTTTGGATGTAAACATTGGTCAAATCTGCAAACAACAATGTTGGAATAATGATGGACATGAGAATGATTATACCTCCCATTGTAGGCGTTCCAGTCTTCTGCATTTGTCCATCCAATCCTAAATCACGGATGGTTTCACCAACTTGTTTTCTGCGCAACCAACCAATCAAGTGCTTTCCCATCACCATGGATATTACCAGAGATACAATGACTGCAGCAGCCGCTCTAAAACTCAAGTATTGAATCAACCTTGCACCTGCAAAATCAAAATGCAAATCCAAATATTTGATGAGATGATAAATCATGATTCTTGCTGTTTTAATATTTCTTGTACCATTTGAAAATCATCAAATGGATACTTTACTCCTTTTATCTCTTGGTACTTTTCGTGACCCTTTCCCGCAATCAAAACGATATCACCAGGTTGTACTATAGAACAAGCCGCCGCAATGGCTTCATCGCGATTCACCATGGTCAATACTTTTCTTTTTTCAATGGGATCCAAACCCTGAACAATCTCCTGGATAATCTCCTTAGGCTCTTCGCTTCGAGGATTATCACTGGTGACAATTACTTTGTTTGCCTTTGCACAAGCAATCTGTCCCATTACTGGTCGCTTGGCAGCATCTCTATCTCCCCCACAACCCATGACACAGATCAATTGCTCATTTCCACTCCGAATGGTATTGATGGTATCCAAGACGTTGGACAAAGCATCTGGTGTATGCGCATAGTCAACAATTGCTATAATACCTGAATGAGATCTGAAATATTGAAACCTACCTTCTGGTGCTTTTAATGTGCTTAGAACAGTCAATACACTCATTTCATCCCATCCCAATTGCATGGCAATTCCATATACAGCCAAAAGATTATAGGCATTGAATTCTCCAATCAATTGAGTGTACACTTCATGGTGCTGAATGGTCAAAGACAAACCAGAAAGTGCATTCTCTATGATGCGCGCTCTATAATTGGCCATTGACTGCAATGCATAAGTATAAACCTTACCCTTGCAGTTTTGCGTCATCACTTCAGCATGACGATCATCCGCATTAACAACAGCAAAAGCCTTGCTACCCAATCCGTCAAACAACAACTTCTTGGCGTGGATGTATGCATTGAATGTGCCATGATAATCCAAATGATCATGCGTAATATTGGTATACGCAGCACCACGAAACTGAAGCCCTGAAGTACGTCTTTGATCCAAAGCATGTGAAGAAACTTCCATGAAAACATGCGTGCATCCGGCCTCCGCCATTTGTGCCAATAACTTTTGCAACTCCACTGCATTGGGTGTTGTGTGCGTAGCAGGAATCAATTGTGTGTTGACTTTATTGACAACCGTAGACAACAAACCAGTCTTGTGCCCCATGGCCATCGACAACTCATAACACAATGTGGCCACTGTGGTTTTTCCATTGGTTCCAGTTACACCAATCACTGACAATTTCTCTGATGGATTGTCGTAATAATTGGCAGCCAATATGCCCAATGACTCAGCCGAATCACTCACCTTAACATAGGTAACTTCTGCGCTCAATGCGGCAGGCAATTGTTCGCAAAGGATACAATTGGC
>JBEISW010000046.1:0-11034 GCA_040375215.1 Crocinitomicaceae bacterium
TCGTTCAGCTGCGCTGGAGGATCAAGGGCACAAATTCTGGTTAAGCTATCGGCGTTTTCAATTGCATTGAGATAGCTGACCAACTCGGTAAGGCTTTTGGCTCTTCCTTTCACTTCTTCAATTCTGGGATGCTTGGGATCAATCAATTTTTGTGTACTGTCATAAGCGCTTTGCGCAGAGACGTATTCTTGATCATCAAAATGAAGATCGGCCAAATTCAGGAATGATTTTCCTTTTTGCTTTTTGTTTTTTTTACTGGAACGTATGGACTTATTGTACAACTTTTTAGCCTCCGCCTCATTGCCCTGTTCCTGTTCCATAAGGGCTAGAGTGAAGTAAATCTGGTCTTTGTAATCACTGTATTTGGTATTTTCCAACATTTCCAAAAGCTCCTGACGGGCAATGAGCGCGCTGGATCCATTGCGGATGGCATTGAGCGCCTTTTTCATTTTGGCTTGAAAGTCCAGTTCTGGATTGGGCTTGGAGTCTAGTGTTTTAAGGTATTGGTTTTGTGCACTGCTGTATTCTTCCAAGTGCTCATAAACTTGGCCCAAGACAAAGTAAAGTCGTGCTTTTTCTTTTTTCTTTTTGGTAGCGGTTATGGCACTGTTGAGCTGGTCTTTGGCCTTATCCCATTTTTTGGTTTTAATGTAAAGCTCAGCCAAAGTAGAGTGGTAAAACACTTTTGTTTTGGGATCCAAGGCCGTTGGATTCAATTCTTCTTTGGATAAAATCTGAATGGCCTTGCTATACTCTTCTTGGGTCATCAAACTGATAGAGAGCCATGCGGCACCCATTGCAATGGCATTGGGATCCGTGTATTTTTTGTAAACAAACTGAAACAGTTTTTCAGCTACGTCATATTCTTTTTTGTAATAATGGGCTTTTCCCAGAAGGATGTAATTCTCGTCAATCCACTTGTTGTAGTAAGGTTTTTTAATGCTCTTTTTTTGTTCGCCGGTGATGGTGTGTTTTTTAATCACCTTTTCTGTTTTGGCAATAACTCTTTCTAGGTCTTCCAGCGCAGTTTGCGCACCCTCAGGACTTCCCAATGCAATAACAGAAAGAATACTGTCAAAGTCTTCTATGGTGTTGGAGCGAATTTTTGTTTCCGCCTGCAACATGGCTTGATCGGCATTGAAGTGACCATTGTAATGCGCCGTGGTGTTGTGGTAGGCTCTGTAAGCAACGCCATCCTTTTTATTGGTGCAAGCCCAAAGCACCATCATCAAAAAGATAACGGTCAATGGATAGGCTATGTTTCTTTTGGTCATTAAAAATTGGATAAAACCCTAAAAGTCCAAATTTATTTCATTTTCATGCTTTAATTTGTAGGAATTCTGATTTTTTCAATGAAAAGAGAACGCCGACCAAGAAGGAGAAAATTGCTCAAGAAACTGAAGTCTCGGTTTAGGCTAACCTTGCTCAATGAAAACACCTTTGAGGAGCGGTTCAGTTATTCATTGACACCCATGAACGTCATTGTGATGTTTGGTGGTTTGCTGTTGGTGTTTGGTTTCATTATTTATCTTTTGGTTGCTTTTACTCCATTGAAAGTTTATTTGGTCCCCGGATATGTGGACATTGAGTACAGGGAACAAGCGCGCGATGCCAGAATAAAGGCGGATTCATTGAGCAGAGCCTTGAAGCAGAACCAAGCGTATTTGCAAAGTGTGCAAACCATTTTGGCGGGGGATATCGTCCGTCACGCTGTGGACACCTCTGAAATGAAGACTACCAAATTGGAGTGGACAGAGGCGGACTCCTTGTTTGACACTGAGATGCGCAGCAAAAAATCCAAACGACCGCTGGTATTTTCGAGACAAGAGTTTGTGATTCCTTTAAAAGGTCAGATATTAAATAATAAAGGAGTAACTGAATATGGCGTAAACATTGGGTCTCCTATAGGTACTCCCGTCTCAGGAGTATCGGATGGCAGGGTGTTGAGTTTGATGCCAATGGGAAAGCAATCTTACCAAATGGTATTGAGCCACGGCGATGGCTGGGTATCCGTCTACGGAAATTTGAATCAAGTTACACATCGTGTTGGTGATTTGATTTTTGCAGGTGATTTGTTGGGCAGTGTAGGCGAACCCAGCCAAGGTCAAAAGTTTCCTCATCTGCATTTTGAACTTTGGCATTCAGGACAACCAGTGAATGCCCTTCCTTTTATTGCGCCATGAAATTGAGTTATGTCCATCAAGGAAAGAATTGGGAGGCCGATTTTTCATCACCGCATGATTTATCTATTCCGCTATCTGCAAATGGACCAAGAGCTTGGTACGTAGATTCCCCAGTGATTTCTCCAGTGATGGAAAACGGTTTTGTGGGCAGTATTCAACAGGGTGGAAAAGTGAATTTCTTCAATGTTTTTTTCAACCCTCATGGCCATGGAACCCATACAGAAACTTATGGACACATTGATCCAAAGCAATACCCTATTTCCAATTGGAAAGGTCCCTTCTGCGCGCATGCATTGCTGATTACAATAACACCAGAAACGGATGGGGAAGACAGCATTGTACGTTGGTCACAAATTCAAAATGAAGTAGAGACACACATGCCTTTGGCGTTGATCATCAGAACACTTCCCAATGGGGATGATAAAAAATCCAGGAATTATAGCAGCACCAATTTTCCATATTTGGAATCCAAGGCAGGCGAAGAGTTAAATAGATTGGGTGTAATGCATTTGTTGGTAGATCTCCCTAGTGTAGATAGGGAAGAGGATGGAGGTGCTTTGTCCTGTCACCATGCCTATTGGGGTTACCCGGCCAATATCAGGATAGAGGCCACCATCTCAGAAATGATATTTGTAGATAACGAAATTGTTGACGGTTTGTATTGTCTTTATTTACAACCTCCGGCTTTTGCGATGGACGCGGCACCTTCCCGTCCGGTTATTTACCCTACTCAGTTGCAACAGTAGGAAAAACCAGATAAAAACGTGTTCCGATCTGATCTCTGCTTTTGCACAAAATCTGTCCATTCATCTTTTCCATCAATGCTTTTGCAGTGGCCAATCCAAGACCTGAACCGGTTTTCTTGGTAGTAAATTTGGGTTGAAAAAGTTGTCCCATCCTATTTTCAGGAATCCCTTGTCCATTGTCTTGAATAACAACAAAAACTTTTCCAAAGTGCTGACCAATTTTAATATCAATGTGCATATTGACTCCATCTTTTTTAGCTTGAATGGCATTGGTGATGAGGTTGGTGGCAATGCGGTGCAAGGCATTGTGATTGGCTGAAATGGACACATTTGGATTGCTGATAAATACATCGATGGAGCAATCTTCATCTTTGTAAAATGGGGTTAATGATTGGAAGAAGGTCTCAGGTAATATCTTCTCCATTTCCAAAGTTTCAGTGCGGGCAAGTTGACTGAATGTATTGGCAATGTTGGCCAACGCGTCAATTTGTTCCGTCATGGTTTGAATAAAAACCAAGAGGTGTGATTGAAATTGCGCTTTGTCTTCATTGTCAAATTGCCTTTTCAGGTGCTGCACACGGAGCCGCATGGGAGTCAATGGATTTTTGATATCATGGGCAATTTGTTGCGCCATTTCGCGCCAGGCTCCTTCACGTTCTTTTTCGGCGAGTTGGTCTGCGCTGATTTTAAGAACAGAAAGCATTTTGTTGTATTCTACAACAAGGTTCCCAATCTCATCTTTGTATTCCCAATGGAGGGGTTCAAAATTTTGCGAGAGGTCGGTTGATTTCATGCGCTGTGCAATGGTGCGCAGGGAACGGGTGATGTACCGCGAAAGGATGAATGCAATGACTGCCGCAACAAAGAAAAGAATGAGGTACGAACCAGAAACACCCAAAAGAAAATCTTTGACATCTTTGGATTCTTCATCAGCATTGAAGTAGTCCATGGCAATGATGGCAATAGGGTGACCATCGATATCACTGAAAAGCCAGTATGCTAAAGTGTAGCCTTCGTGTTGATATTCTTCAAAAAGAAGTTTTTTGTCATAACCGTTCTGAATGCTTTTCAAAATGGGTTGTGGTACAATGGCTGGAATTTGAAGGGAGTCTAGGTACGCACTGTTGTTGGAGATGAGGTATTCACCGCTTAGATCAAACAGCCCGATGAACATTTGGTGCACATCAGCCAACTCACAGATTTTATCCGCAAATTTATAGGCCACACTATCCGGAGACATGTGACCACCTTCATGAATCAAGAAGTAGTCGAGAGATGCGCGAACTGATTTCTCTTTACGCTCCAAAGCCTCTTGCTTAAAAGCTTTGTTTTGCTCGATGTCGCTGTATATGGCAACAATACCGGTAACTAAAAATGCTAAGGCCAAGATGGCTAGCATGGATAAGTATATTCTTGTTCGTAATGTGAATCCCCAGAGCATGAGCGAAAGTAACACGAAAAGATTTATCCTGACCAATTCTCCCGGTCTAAACTTCGGTAATTGATGGCCTCCGCAATATGGTGGGACTGTATATCAGAAGATGATTCAAGATCAGCAATGGTGCGTGCTACGCGGATAATGCGGTCATAGGATCGGGCGGACAATTTGAGTCTTTCCATGGCTGTTTTAAGTATTGATTGACATGCCGGATTCAAGGCGGCATGTTTTTTCAAATCTTGGCTCTGTAAGTTGGCATTGGGCATATTGCAGCGTTGTAACTGAATACAACGCGCTGCAATGACTTGGTTGCGGATGCTTTCTGAACCCTCAACTTCTGCGTGTGCTGTTAGTTCATCAAAAGCAACGGGTGTTACTTCAACATGTAAATCGATTCTGTCCAGCAGCGGACCACTGATTTTATTCAGATAACGCTGCACCACCCCGGGGGCACACACGCAATCTTTTTCAGGGTGGTTGTAGTAGCCGCACGGGCAAGGGTTCATGGAGGCAATGAGCATAAAACCGGCGGGAAAGTCAACGGAGAATTTGCTGCGGGATATTGTGACAACACGGTCTTCCAACGGTTGTCGCAATACTTCCAGCACCGTTCTTTTGAATTCAGGCAATTCATCCAAGAACAAAACGCCATGGTGGGCCAATGAAATTTCACCAGGTTGTGGAATACTTCCCCCACCCACGAGGGCGACGTCCGAGATGGTGTGATGTGGGCTACGAAAAGGTCGTTCAACAATCAACCCGTACTTGTTTCTGAGTTTGCCTGCAACACTGTGGATCTTGGTCGCCTCCAACGATTCCTGCATGGATAACGGGGGAAGTATGGACGGTAATCTTTTGGCCAGCATGGTTTTTCCTGCACCGGGAGGACCAATCAAAAGCAGATTGTGACCACCCGCTGCGGCAATGAGAAAAGCACGCTTCACATTCATTTGACCTTTGACATCCTTAAAATCCAATCTGTATTTGTTGATGGTGTTGGCTAAAAGTTGAGTAAGATTGGACTGCAGAGGAAGCAGTTTTTTTTCGTTGTTAAAGAAGTCAACAACAGCGGTGAGTGATGTTGCGGGAAGGACATCAATGCCCTCGACGATTGCCGCTTCCTCAGCATTGCACGCGGGAAGGATAATGCCTTTGAACCCTTCTTTTTTCGCTTGCAATGCCATAGGCAGAGCGCCCTTGATGGATCGAAGTGACCCATCTAAGGACAGCTCCCCCATGATGATATATTGATCCAGCTCATCAAAAAGCATCTGTTCCGTACCGGCCAACAAAGCCAATGCCACAGGCAAATCGTACGCTGCTCCCTCCTTCCGCAAATCCGCCGGAGCCATGTTGATGGTAATGTTGCGCACAAGATTCTTGTACCCCAAATTACTCATGGCAGCCCGGATGCGCTGCATCGATTCTTTTACCGCTGTATCTGGCAACCCCACCATCATCAAGTGAGCGCCACGCTCTACTTGCACCTCGATGGTGATGGTATTGGCATCAATCCCAAATACGGCACTTCCAAATGATTTGACAAACATGTCGCAAAGGGAAGTTGTTTTTCAAGACTACACAAGAAAAGGTTATGCGCATAGAATCGCATCCCCTTTTGTTACAATGGATTAAAGGTTTTTATTCCTATAATTTTATGGAATGAACAATTTCGTAATCCCGCCAAATCCAGTCCCGCGGTAGTGCAATAGGTAAATGCCCGTCGATAAATCAGTGGGCAACGCTATGGGAGATGGGCTCTGATCTTTCATCCAAACGCATTTCCCCGTGTTGTCGAATAATACAATGTCCAAAGGTTTAGAAATGGTCACACTTGGGATGAGTTGGTTGTTGTTGTAGTGCCATGCAACGGGGCTGATATCTGTTTCATCAATATTTACCAATTCAACGATGAAGATATCAGAGACAGCAGTACATCCGTTGTCATTGGTTACAACAACTTGGTAGTTTCCGTTGGAGTTGACCTCCAGCGAATCTGCGATGGAGCTTGACAAAAGATCGCCATTCATGAACCAATCCACCCATAAGCTATTGTTGTTGGTCAACGAGAGCACGTTGTTGTTCAATTCCAAAATAGGAGTCTCAGGCAAGGGAAGGACATCCAAGAATATCGTGGCTGAGGTGAAACACCCATTGCTGTCTGTGGCTGAAATCGTGAAGTCGGTATCTGCAATGGGGAACACATCAAATGCAAGGCTATCCATGGAGACAATGCTAGGATTGGCCTCCCAATTCAAATTGAGATTGTTGTTGGGAATGACAAAAGAAGCGGTATCACCCAAGCACAGCGAAATAGATTCAGGAAGAATGAAAGCTGGAAGCGCAAAGGGATCAACGAAGACGCTTTGACTTTGTGTACAACCGTCATTGTTGCTTACAGTGGCAGTTATGCTCAGCGAATCCGTTAGTGGAAGGGCGTACAATTGATTGCCGATAGAATCGATGTCACTGTTGTTCCAATCGATAACAGCACCATCCGTGATGAGCATAAGAACAGCACTATCGCCTTGGCAAGGAATGCTGTAAACGGATAAATCAAGTGAGGGTTGGTCTGAGATGGAAATAGCAGTGGTATCTGTGTTTGAACAATTGTTATTGTCTGTCAAATAAGCTACAAGAATGCCGCTGACTGGGTTAGGCATCAGGAATTGGGTAGGAGCAAGAATGACAATATCGTTCATGGAGAATCCAGTGATGGTTACAGTAGAATCTACATCAATAGAAAATACAGCGCTGTCGTCTGCGCAAAACACCTCGGCCATGTTCCAGTCTGCGGTGGGCAAGGACTGCACAACGACCTCTATGGTATCTGAACCTTGGCAACCGTAGTCATCCGTTACGGTCAATGTGATTTGGGCGTTTTGTGAAGCTTCCCAATCTATGCTGTTGGCGTTGTTGTTGTATAGTACATCATCTATTGCCCATTCAGGAGAACCAGGAGTATTGTTTTCTAATACAATATGATTTCCGAAACAAGTTTCAATATCATCTCCCAAATGAACCAGGGGATTTCCTGTTCCGGGCAACAAGGTGATGGATGCCATGGGATTGTTGTTCACAGCGCAGGCCATAGAGCTGGTTAAAGTGATCTGAATGATCGTGGTGTCTTGGACGTTTTCAAAAGCGTATTGCGGAGCATAACCACTTTGCACTTGTCCATCAATGTTCCAGGTATACAATGGAAACACACCACCGTTGATAGGATGCGTTTGAACGGTATAATTCTTCTCATTGCAGTCGCCGGTTTCAATGGCAGTTAGCGACAATGAAGGAGTGTGGCTGTTCAAAATTCTAACATCATACCCGTTGTCCGGACTGGTCATGACGGGATTGTCGCAGATGACGCGAACACGGTAATGCGTTCCATTGGCCATGGCTGGAAGCGTGCAAGTAATTACTCCTGAAGCCATCGCTGTGGGCATCATCAACGTGAATGTTCCAATATTGGTAGGATTGGCAAAACTGCCGCTGGCATTGCTCAGTTGAGCAGTAAAGACATGTGTACTCAACATGAGCCCTGTTGCATTAAATCCTACTAGCATCTTGCTACCCGCGCAATAGCTGGTATCTTGAAGACGGCAGGAGTAAATTGAATTTTGATGCAACGTGTGCAATACCCCTTGAAGGCCCCCTGCAGCATAACCCCAATTGTATTCCGGAAGATGAATGGTGTTCATTCCTCCGTTATTGGCCAAGCATGCAGTGGACTCTGAACCAATATTGACACAGCCATCAACGGTTCTGCTTTGGCTGTTGAGTCGGGCAAAGAAGGCCTCGTTTTCACTGAAAAATTGCATTTGATCAATCTCTGCGTTGGTATTGGAGGTGGGGAAAATGCCTTCCCAGAGTTCACCACCATTCAATGTTTTGTGAACTTTTCCAAACCCGCTACCCACGTATGCAATGTTTTGGTCAATCATCCAAATATCCTCTATGCCCGTGTTGAGTAGTATTCCGGTATTGGCTGGAACCCACGACGCACCGCCATTGGTGGTTTTGTAAACCTCATTGTCACCGGCCACCATGCCTACATCGCGATTCAGCATGTGAATACAAGTAAAAGGAATGGTAGAAATGGTGGTTTGCATTGTCCATGTCTCACCCGCATCAGTGGTTTTGAGTACCCTCCCATTGCCCATGGCGATGTAAGCGTATAGTGAATCAACCACCCACAAATCATCCATCACATAGGGATAGGGGTGTTGTATTTGAGACCAACTTATTCCGGCGTCGTAGGTTTTGAGAATTGTTCCTGAGTCTCCAACTGCGAGAGCCTGCATATCATCTATCCATTGAACAGAAAGTAGTGCTTTGTCAACACCAGTGGGTTGCTTGGTAAAAGTGAGTCCTGCATTTTCCGTTCGGTACAATTTGCCATTGTAACCTACCATGAGTCCAGTGGTTCTGTTTTTGAAATGCAAACTCAAGATGCGCGTGCTCAGGCCAATGTTGCAATTGGTCCATGTATTCCCTCCGTCGTTTGTTTTATCGATTTGTGCAAGGCTTCCTGCTACCCAACCGTTTTGATCATCGATGAAAGACAATGATAGCAATGAAGAGGAAGGCGCCAATGCTGCTGTGCTCCAAGTATACCCACCATCTGTTGTTTTTAATAACAAACCCGGATCTGAAATGGCAAAGCCAATTTGTGGAGTGACAAATTTCATTTTAAGAATCAGCCATGATGGATCGCCATCAATAGAAGTCCAAGATGACCCTCCATTTTCAGTGATGTAGAATTTATAGGGAGTCATGATGATGCCGTGGTTGGCATCGCTGAAATAAACAGATTTGAAGTAGTCGGTTCCTGTAAAAACAGTAGTCCAGGAAGACCCGCCATTTGTGGTTTTTTTAACAACACCGCTGGCACCTACGATGAATCCCGTATTGGCATTGATGAAGAAAACGCCATTGAGGGTGGTGGTGACGCCAGAGGCGATGGTGGTCCATGAGGAACCTCCGTTGGTAGATTTGCGCAATGCCCCGCTGGGTCCGACCACAAAACCCGTGGTGGCAGTTGGAAAGTGAATATCGTTTAGCCCGGAACCAATCCCTGTCGTTTGCGTACTCCAGTTTACACCACCATCAGTGGTTTTGATTACTGTGCTTGAAGCGCCAATGGCCCATCCCGTGTAAGCATCTAGAAAGAACAATTTGTTCATTTGGACACTGGTTCCCGTATTCATACGCGTCCAGTTTTTTCCTGCATCCATGGTTTTTAGAATGGAAGCGGTGCTTACACAAGTACCTACGCCAGCTGCTTGACCACAGGCGTAGCCTGTTTGTCTGTCAACAAAAACGATGTCTTGTAAAGTGCCTGCATACGGCGTAGACGTGCGCCATTGCGCAGCGGAATCTTGAAAAATGAAAGTTGTAATAAAAGCAACAACCAGGAAGCGAAGTGTATGAAAATTCATGACAGCAAGTTAAAATGGACAGGCCGAAGGAAATCGAAAAAAAAGAAATTTAACAGCTATTCCGGTTTCTTGCTCACCAGTACCACACCCAAGACGATGAGAGTGGTGAACATCATTTTAGGAAGGGTAAAGAGGTTGGCCACGGGCAAACCCGCCCAAACGCTGAAAAGGGCAGCTATGGGCGGTTGTAGGTAAATATAAACGCCGGCGTGGGTTGGAGAAAGTTTTTGAATGGCGATGATATTGAAGAGGTAAGTGAGGAAGGTAACGCAGACCACCACAAATGCCACGATGGCCCATTGGTTTAGGGACAAGTTCCAATGCACTTGGTTGGAAAGTTCGGACCAACCAAAAGGCAGAACCCCGAGAAGACCAAAAGTGAAAACCCAAGGGATGATGCTGAGGGGATGGTATTTGCGCATGAGGGGTTTGACCATGATAAGGTAGAAGCTATAGGAGACTGCATTGATGAGAATAAAAAGATCGCCCAAAGCGGAAGCGCCGTGCATGGGGTTGTTTTTGCCATATCCTATAAAACCGATGGCGCCAATGAGACCGATGGCAATACCGAACCATTGCAAGTAAGTTGTCTTTTGTTTCAACACGAGAATGGAGAACGAAGTGACAATAACAGGGGTAAGAATCATGATGATGGCCGCGTGAAGCGGAGCGGTAATGGCAAGGCCATTGAAGAAGCAGAGTTGGTTGATGGTTACGCCGCATAGACCGCAGAGCAGCAGACGCAACAAGTCGAGACGCTCAGGCAGGATCCAATATTTTTTAAGGAACAGCCAAAACAGAGCAGTGGCCCCACCAGCGCGCAAAAGGATAAAGGCATTGGGCGGAATGGGGTTGGGCATCACCTCCTTAGCCCACACGTAGTTTGCGCTGTAGATGAGTGCGACAGCGAGCAGCAGCAGGTGGGCAAGTGTTTTTTGGGGCATGGGCAAATATAAGCGGGTGTTGGGATAGTACCGTGGGCTTTAGCACACGGGAAGAAGCCCACGGGTTGGGGAAGGAACTTATTTCTTTTTATCCAACGCTTTCACCAGCACATGGTACATGTCTTCTTTCTCTTTGACCAGGTTTTTGAGGAAATCGATTTGCTCTTTGTAGAGTTGAATCGTCTCTTTTTGGAGATCGGTTTGGTACCGTTCAGAAAAGGGTTGAAAGAAGTAGATTTTGTTTTCTACCAAGCCATGGCCGTGGTCTTCAGCAATCATGTTTAA
>JBEISW010000285.1:0-2996 GCA_040375215.1 Crocinitomicaceae bacterium
ATCAATACGTTGAAGCGGTAAAGGATCTACCTCCAACTCATGTGAAATTGCGTCTTCCCAAAGGAACCGCCAACCATTTCAAAACAGATATTTTCAAAAAAGTCATCTATTACACACTAGAAAACGAACCTGGATCGGCTCCCTTTGCCTTGAGCACGCAAATGGTATTTGACATTATCGAGAAAAATAAAAAAGGTCAAGACGTTTTCATCAATGAAAGTGTTTACCTATCTGATAAGGAAAAAGAAAAAGAAGAAGAAGTTGGCTTTGCTCAAGTAGTAGGTCAAGATAGTCTTACCCGATTTGACCGCAGCAAGAACAAAAAGAAACCTTTTGTAAAAGGAAACAACAAGCAGCAAGGAAATCCAAAAAATCAAGGCAACAATAAGCCTCAAAACAATAATCCCAAACCTCAAAATCCGGGACAAAAACAACAACCGTCAGGTCCCAAAAAAGAAAATAACGGCCCCGTGAATGACGGTGCTAAGCCCAATCCACCTAAGAAGAAACAAGTTCCATTCAAAAAGGACAACAACAAACCAAACCCGCCAGCAAAGCCCAACAATGAATAAAAATTTTTTCTTCCTATTCCTCGTGGTAATGGTTGGCCTTATTTCCTGCAACCAAGGGTTGGTTTTTGAAAAAAGTCAAGAAATACCCAATGCAACTTGGGACATGAACGCACCAATAAGCTTTGAATTTGACATCACTGATACCGTGTCCTTGCACAACTTCTATGTTACCCTTAGGAATCAAGAATCGTATGCATTTTCCAATATCTTTCTATTTGTTTCCCTTGAGTTCCCAAATGGTAAATTGAATATTGACACACTCAATTGTCCATTAGCAGATGCCGAAGGAAGATGGTACGGCAGTGGACTTGGTGACTTATATGACAACAGAATCATATTCAAAGAAAGAAGAAAATTCCCGATGGCAGGTCACTACCGCGTGAGCATCCAACAAGCGATGCGAACCAATCAGCTTGAAGGAATTGCCGATGTTGGTTTCCGTTTGAGCAAACTAGATTAAGTTGCTCAACTTCTCTGCAGCCGCAGGTTTTAAAGCAGATTGATTTTTATTAGCAAGTTGACCGCAGGCTGCGTCAATGTCTTTCCCTCTAGAGCGACGCAAATTCACTACCATGTTTCGCTCCAATAGATATTGGGTAAAAGCTTTCAATCGCTCCTCTGTTGTTTGCTGATACTCTCCACCAACAATGGGGTTGTATTCTATTACATTAATTTTTACAGGAAGCTGCTTGCAATAAGCAGCCAAAGCCTTGGCGTCCTCAATGCTGTCGTTAAAATCCTTAAATATGATGTATTCAAAAGTCACACGAGAGCCTGTTTTTTCATAAAAATACTTCAAGGAGTTGGCCAATGCTTCAAGGTTATTGGTTTCATTGATCTCCATGATTTTATCTCGCTTTTCATCTGTTGCTGCATGGAGAGAAACTGCCAAATGAAACTTCACCGCATCATCTCCTAGCTTCGCTATCATCTTGGCAACACCCGCAGTGCTCACAGTGATGCGTTGAGCGGACATTCCCAAACCTTTTTGTGACGTAATGTGATCTATGGATTGAAGCACATTTTTATAGTTCAACAAAGGCTCACCCATTCCCATGTAAACAATGTTGGACAATGGAATTTGGTACCTTTTCTCGGCTTCCATTTTCAAATCATAAACCTGATCAAATATTTCACCCGCAGTGAGGTTACGCATCATTTTCAACCTGCCTGTTGCGCAAAAAGCACATGACAAGCTGCACCCAACTTGTGATGAAATACAAGCGGTCATTCTTTTGGGTGTTGGAATCAAAACACCCTCAACAACTTTATCGCTATCCACACCAAAAATGCACTTGATTGTCCCATCAGAACTGATTTGCTCTGACTTTCGGACAGCATTGGGAAATGAAAAATTCTCATTCAACAATGTCCTCAAATCAACAGACAAATTGGACATTTGGTCAAAATCGGTGGCTCCCTTCTTCCACAACCACTCTTGCACTTGCTGGGCTCTAAATTTCTTTTCACCGTGTTGAATCAACCACTCCGTTAACTCATCGTTGGTCAATGAGCGCAAATCCTTCAAGACTCCCATTACACTTGCTTTTTAAATACAAATCGATACTTGACTACTTGACCCACAGCTTTATGAGATGTCTGATTGTAATCCTTTAGTTTGGTCAAAACATATTTGGCCAACTCCTCATTGGTGGCGGCCATATTCACGACTTTCCAATTGCCTTTTTCATCTACCTTCATCACCACCTCTACCACTCCCTCTTGATTCTTGTATTTCAATTGTTTGGTAACCGGCTTTTGCACCTCATCTGGATTTGCACCATTTTCATCACCCTCATTGAACATCCCTTCAACTGAAAGAATGATTCTGACAACTGCAGTTTTGGCAGATGTATACAATGCGCAACCACGTTCAACCTGACGAACCGGCAAAGAGTCCGTGCAACTGGTTAAACCAATAATTGCCAATACCATTACCAAAAATCTCATTGCTACAAATTTCATCTCTTTTTTCCATTAACGTTAAAAAAAATTTTATTATTTACTTGTTTAACGAATTTTAAAAATACCAATGGCTATAATCATTCCAAAAAAGCTTTCTTTGTCATCATGACTAACAAAATCTATTTCTTTTTAGCCCTTTTGTGCTTTTCATTTCCCTTTGCAGGAAAATCTCAAAAAGCGAATCACAGCTTTACGCATTGGTCCGGGTTAGAAATCGCATCTCCCTACCTCAACAACGGCAAGGGTAGTGAATTAAAAGGTGATCACGATTTAAAAACAGATGAAAACAAATCCATAGGAATTAGATTCAATTTGTTAGAAAAAAAATGGGGAAATACCGCGTCAGGAACTGGTTTTCTTACAGGTCTTTCGCTTGGAATGGATTCTTATGATTGGAAAAAAAACATTGAATTAAAAACCAACGGAGATCTTTCCATGAATCAATTACAAATGATTGAA
>JBEISW010000349.1:0-2068 GCA_040375215.1 Crocinitomicaceae bacterium
AAACCATGCTCTCCTGAAACAAATGGATTCCCCATTAACAAAACCCATTGCGAGGCTCCTCTGCGCTGCCACTTCTGTATTACCCATTGCCTAATGCCCACGCATTGACTAGCGTCAATGGGGAGCACTTGACTGGTAAAGGATGAGAGAAACAAAACAGCCCAACCAATGGGCTCTCCTTTTTGTCTGTATAAGCAATACATCACTTTGTATGCACCTTCCAAGGCTGTGAGATACGCTGAAGATAAAAAAATACTTGGTGATTGAATTTGCTGAAATGCCTTTGGGATATCCTCCCAGTGCTCTTGCCAAGCCACTTCCAATTCATGGTTGTCATCCACCCATGCCCATTGACAAGCCTTTCTTGCCATTTCCTTCAAACTTCCAACCATTTGTGCAAAGCTAATATCGTTTACCTTTGAATGAAACAATTGGATGGGCAACTTGTTCCCTCCATTAATAATTAACAGATGCTTGAGATTCCATACAACATGCCCATGGTTTATGCAACCTTGGCCATCATTTTTATTAGCCTTCTACCTTTGTGGAGAAGCATAGATGACAAGACCAAGAGCAATACCCACTTCTTTGCTTTAGCTTGGGTACTTTGGGGATTGTTTCAAAGCGTACTTTCATTGAACCGCTGGTACATGGACAGAAAAGGTGGTCTCCTACATTTTCTTTATCCTTGGATACTATTGGGTCTCATCATCTGGTTTGTGCTATATAGCAAAAAAGGACTTAGATGGTCCAACAGCCTCAATGCAAAATGGCTTTTTGCGCCCGCAATAATTTCCATCTCTTTGGTTCCATTGTACCAAGGCCTTCAAGATTTTAAACAAGTTTCAACTTTGTTGTGCAGCCCTCTGATATATGCGCTGCCCGCCTTAGGGGTTATTGGATTGGCTTTTTGGAGCAAATTCAACTCGGCCTTGATCAAATCGGTTCATGCCCTTATTCTCATGTGCATCATCGCACAAATGGTGATTGGATACGGTGGTATTCCCAATGCACACCAAGCATGGGATTATGCCAATCCCAACTATGCTTTTCAACATTTCCCATACACGTTGATGCCCAATCTCATTTATCCTTTGATCTTCCTTTTCAGTGCTATTGGCTTTTCAAAAGGAAAATAATTCAACGTTTTTTGTAGGCCCAGAAAGTTGTTCCCAATAACAACAAAATCATCAACATGGAACCGATGCTCGAAAGGTTGGTTCCTCTTTCCCAAACAGCTGGTTCAAACTTCCATTCTACCTGGTGCTCTCCCGCAGGAACAACAGCGGCACGAAGAATAAAATTGACCTGTGCTACTTCCGCCAACTGACCGTCTATGTAACAATTCCATCCTTCTGGATAATAGATTTCCGAGAAAACCGCAGTCCTGTCGGTTTTTATTTTAGCGCTATACACCAAGTGATTGGGCGCGTATTGCGTTAATGCAATTTTATCCAAACTATCTCTTGATGATGACAACAGTTGACTGGCAAACTTTTCATTGACCACCAACTCCATCTTTGGATCAATCGAGGCCAATGCTTGAATTTCTTCATTGGCATTTTTGACAATATTCAATTTTTCTACAAACCATGCGGCACCGCAAGCGTTGGGATTGACCAACGGAGGATTCTCAGCATTGTACACGACATACTTTGCGTTGAGCATGTTCAACACTGGGGTATTCTCAAACGCCCCTTGCTGTCTCCCAGAGCGCAAAGAATCAATCATGTCTTTCATCTCAGGCTGTATGCAAAACTCTATCACCTCTTGGTAGCGTTTTAGTTTGGCTCCATGATAACCTCCTATGCTCTTGTGCAAGTAACTTACATCAGCATTATTGAAAGGGTTTTGTAATGTGAATACGCGGTAATGCGAAGACAAATTCAACGCGGCAAAAGATGCGATTTGATCTTTCACTTCCCCGTTTTTGTATGTTTTCCAATGCTCATCTTCGGACATTGCTTGCAGGATGGTCTTCTTGCTTTCCGCCCAGCCTTTGGCGTCTCTTTTCTCATTTTCTAAGATGAACAAATCTGACTTTGTTGGAATCACGGGCACATTCTTT
>JBEISW010000195.1:0-4491 GCA_040375215.1 Crocinitomicaceae bacterium
AATAAGATAGCTTCATTTTGGCAAAACCCAAATTCAACTCTCCTTTTAACCTCCCAGAAAGAGTTTTCATGGCTGAGAACTTTCCGGGAAAGGCATCACTGTACCAAGAGTTAATATTTATTAACCGCCTATAAGTATTGGCGTTGTCATCTATGACATTCCAGCCCCATTGAAAGGTTGTTGGTTTGGATCTGAAATTTCTTAGAAATTGAGCGTTGCTAGATAATTGTAATAAAAAGAATAGGGTGCCCACAAAAACCCTCATTCTCAAATTACATCTAAAACCGAAACCAACCATAATACAAAACTATGGTTTTTTTCTTTTGATTCGATATTTTTAGACTGATTTTTTTAAAAACGGGTCCTCAACTTAATCACTTTTAGCCTTTTGGCTCTTCGGAAATGCATTTTGTTACTTCTGACATAAACAAAACTAACGCTGTGGCTAATGTAGTTGCTCCCAGCATGGAGAATGGGTTTTTGAATTCCAAATTTGGCCACACTTTGAAAGGTGATCCCGAATTTGTTTTGCATCAGCCAAATGTTTCCGCCAAAACCAAAATTGATAGTAGCAGCCTTAGAAAATGCGCTTTGGCTGCGTTCAGAGTAGCCAAATCCAGCTATAGGGTGGCACTGGATAGCGGTGCGATTCCAAAAGCTCATCGAATTTTTATAATTCCTAGGGAATCTAATTTGTTTACTATTGATTAAATTTACTTGATAGCGAAAGTTGAGGTCATAAAAAAAGAAATATCCAGGGCTTTTGTACCTGACAGGGTAGTATTCTTTAGTCATTTTTGCAAACCCAAAATTTAGTGTTGCCTTTATTTTCCCTTGAATAGGTTTGGAAATGCCTATTTTGGTAGGAAGAGGAGAAGTTAAATAGTTGGACTTGTCCAGAAAACCGCTGTAAGCATTGGCGTCATCGTCAATAAAACTCCATCCCAAGAGGTATGTTGTTGGGGTTGATAAAAAATCACCCAAAAATTGTCCACGGATTGTAGAGGATACCCCAAAAAAGGTGGTACACATCAAAATTCGCAATACAAAATGTATTGGAGTGCGGTTTAAGTTGCAATAAGTCAAGGTTTTATAAATATAGAGAAAAAAGAATAGGCCACCAACTTTTACAAAAAATAATTCGTTTTGAGCCCCAGGTAATGTGTACTTTTGCGCCGAATTTATTTTATGCAAAAGATTAGAAATATCGCGATTATCGCGCACGTTGACCACGGTAAGACTACCTTGGTGGACAAGATGTTGTTGGCTGGTAAGCTTTTCAAAGAACACGAAACATCAGAAGAGTTAGTATTGGACAACAATGATATTGAGCGTGAGCGCGGTATTACCATCTTGGCCAAAAACGTTTCAATTCCTTACAAAGGTTACAAAATCAATATCATCGACACGCCAGGTCACAGTGACTTTGGTGGTGAAGTAGAACGTGTATTGAACATGGCGGAAGGAGCATTGCTTTTGGTAGATGCTTTTGAAGGTGCCATGCCACAGACCCGTTTCGTTTTGCAAAAGGCATTGCAAATGGGATTGAAACCAATCGTGGTAATCAATAAAGTGGACAAAGAGAATTGTACTCCAGAAGAGGTGCATGAGCAGGTTTTTGATTTGATGTTCAACTTGGGAGCCAATGAAGATCAGTTGGATTTCCCAGTGGTATATGGTTCTGCAAAGAACAATTGGATGGGCTTGGATTGGAAAACACCAACAGGCACCATTGAACCTTTGTTGGATATGGTTATTGATAAAATTCCAGCGCCGATCTCAAGGGAGGGTATTCCGCAAATGTTGGTGACTTCTTTGGATTATTCAACTTACACAGGTCGTATGGCTATCGGAAAGTTGCACCGTGGAGAGTTGAAAGCAGGGATGAATGTTTCATTGGTTAAAAGAGACGGTTCCATAACCAAAGGAAGAATCAAAGAATTGTATGTCTTTGAAGGATTGGGTAAGAGAAAGGTGGATTCAGTAGTGTCTGGTGATATCTGTGCTATTAATGGTATTGAGAATTTTGAGATTGGTGATACGTTTACGGATTTCGAAAATCCAGAGGCATTGCCAAGCATCAATGTGGATGAGCCAACGATGAGTATGTTGTTTACCATCAATGATTCTCCATTCTTTGGTAGAGAAGGTAAGTTTGTAACCAGCCGTCACATCAAAGAGAGATTAGAAAAGGAGTTGGAGAAAAACCTGGCGTTGCGTGTTCAAGATACCGATAAGGCAGATCGTTTCAACGTATTTGGTCGTGGTGTATTGCATTTGTCAGTATTGATTGAAACCATGCGCCGTGAAGGGTATGAGTTGCAAATTGGACAGCCAAGGGTAATCTTGAAAGTAGTAGATGGCGTTAAAATGGAGCCTGTCGAGGAGTTGACTATCGACTTACCATCAGACATGGCTGGTACTGCCATTGAGTCTGTCTCTAAGAGAAAAGGTGAGATGAAGAACATGGAGCCCAAGGGTGATCGTACCGTCATTGAGTTTGAAATTCCATCTCGTGGCATCATCGGTTTAAGAAGTTATTTGTTGACAGCAACACAAGGTGAGGCCATCATGAACCACCGTTTCAAGGAGTATCAACCGATGAAGGATGAAATTCCTGGTCGTTTGAATGGTTCTTTGATTTGTATGGAAACTGGTAATGCTGTTGCATACAGTATCAGTAACCTTCAGGATCGTGGTAAGTTCTTTGTTGAAGCCATGGAGGAAGTATACGAGGGCCAAGTAATTGGGGAACATTCTCGTGACAATGACTTGGTGGTGAATGTAACCAAGACCAAGCAATTGACCAACATGCGTGCCTCTGGTACTGACGCCAAGACTGTTATGGCTCCTCCAATTAAGTTTACTTTGGAAGAGGCTTTGGAATATATCGGTGCAGATGAGTATGTAGAGGTTACACCAAAATCCATCCGTTTGCGCAAGATTTATTTGAATGAAAATGACCGCAAGCGTTTCGGTAAAGATTTAGGAAAATATTAATTGAAAATTTGAGAGAGTAAAAAGGGTAACAATTGTTACCCTTTTTTTTCGCTCCATTTTTGATACTTGCGGTTTAATCCCTCTTGTACTTTTTTACAACGCCTCTGCCAAGGGCCTTCTGCCAAAGCTTTTGCATCTTGTATGATTTCCCAGCACTCTGGAATCATTTCAGGATAAGTCTTGCCGGCCAATTCAATAACGTTGAGCGATGCGTATCTAATGGCGGCCTCAGCCTTTAAGTCAAACATCCATTCCTTGGCCCTGTCGAACAATTGACCAAAATTGTCTTCCTTCTCTGGTTTTAAGCTGAGCAACACTTTGAGCAATTCTCGGTGGGCAGCAGGGGATAGAACTTTGTGAATCAGCCCTTCCATTAATGGGAATTTGTATTCCAATGCAAAGGCACAATCACATTCTAGAACAGCTTTGTAAATTACCCATGCAGCACGGTCGGATTTTTTATCATTGCTCATGGCTATTTGAAACATGGAGTCAAAGAACTTTCGATCCTTTGCCGCCTGTTGCCCAAAAGAAAGGGCGTCTTTCACGCCCATTCCTTTTTCTAATAATGTAAAATCCATGTTCAATTACTTGCCAGCTTTCTTATTCTTGGGATTTGGAGCGTGCTCATCCTCATAATCCTCATTTTTCAGATTCTTGGTGTCCAATTCTTTGCCATCAATCAAATGAGCTAAAAATTCGTCTATCTGTTCATGTCCAATGCTCTTGGCGATGATCTTCATGTTCTCATCCATTAGATATACTTTAGGAGTTGAAGATACATCCCATGTTGTTCTATAATTCAAACTCAATAGAGAGGTCTTGCCCTGGCTAATCAGCGCAGTAGCCGCTTCATTGGTCATGATTTCCTTGGTATCACTGACATTGATCCAATCCAATTTCTTTTCACGAACAAATTTTATCCAACCGTCATTTTCCAAATCATTGCCTACAGCATATACCACAAAACCTTTGTCTTTCCATTTGTGATACACTTCCAGCAATTCAGGGATTTCCTTTTTGCAATGTCCACAGTTGCTCTCCCAAATGACAAGTAGTGTGTATTTACCTCTATTCTTGTGCATCGAAATCCACTTTTGTTCTGTGGTGTCCAGTAAGATGATATCAGGCGCGATGGATCCACAGAGACAATTGCGTTTTTTATCCGCAGCATCCTTCATGTCTTTGAGGTTTTTCTCGCTGGCCCATGTGGCTTTTCCGGAGAGATAGTAGTTGTCTACCAAATTAACAAACACCTTGTCCATGCACATGATTTTAGAGGTCTCTGACAGGTATGTGGCTTGGTGGGTAATGTACTTGAATGCATCAGGGTTACCCTCAGTCTTTGCAATCAATTTGTTGACTTCTGTCAACATGGTATCCGGAATCTGAGGAACAACTTTTGTTAGATAATTTTCCAATGTGCGATGAAAAAGTTGATCTCTCACAATTCTTCGGTCTGTCAAGTCTGTATTGTCCCAGTAGTGATTG
>JBEISW010000121.1:0-6728 GCA_040375215.1 Crocinitomicaceae bacterium
ACCTGAATCTGTTGTGATGACAGCAACGGTTAAATCAGAAATGATTGCGCAGAACAGAGACATCGACTGGCAAAAGCGCAAGGAGAACCCTGATTTCAAGGGAGCTTTCCATGAGAAAAAGTTTAAATGGCCAGCCAAAGAAATTAAAAAAGGCAAACCCAAGCCGAAGAAGCGGTTTTAATGATTACATTAGATGCCCTTTTAAATTTTTTTATACATGGAGAAAGATTCTAGAATCATGAATAAGCTCAAGGCAAAGTCTTGGCATGAAATGAAGTCCAACGACTCATGGTCTATTTTTAAGATCATGGGTGAGTTTGTCACCGGTTATGAACGCATGGGGGCCATTGGTCCTTGCGTGAGTATTTTTGGTTCGGCTCGAACCAAGCCCGATAATCCCTACTATGGCATGGCGCGTGAAATCGCCTTTTTGTTGACTCAGAAAGGTTATGGCGTAATTACTGGCGGTGGTCCTGGTATCATGCAGGCCGGTAACCAAGGAGCCAAGGAGGGCAATGGAACCAGCGTTGGATTAAACATTGTTCTTCCTTTTGAGCAGCACAGCAACCCATATATCGATCACGATAAGAGCATCGATTTTGATTACTTCTTTGTTCGCAAGGTCATGTTTATCAAGTACAGCCAAGGTTTTATTGTGATGCCCGGCGGGTTTGGTACCATGGATGAATTGTTTGAAGCCTTGACTTTGATTCAAACAGAGAAGATTGGTCGATTCCCAATTATCTTAGTCGGTAAAAAATTCTGGACCGGATTGGTGGAGTGGTTCAAAGAAACCCTTTTGGATGCTGAGCACAACATCAATGCAGAAGACATGAACTTGTTCGTCATCGTAGACACTGCACAAGAAGCAGTAGGGGAGATTGATAAGTTTTACAGCAAATACTTGCTCAAGCCCAACTTCTAATGTCTTCCATCTTGTATCTGCTTTCGCCAGCTAAGAAGATGAATACCTCATCTTTTCAATTGGAAATTGAAAGTTCATTGCCACTTCATACTGCCAATGCCAAGAAGATCATGAAGGCATTGGTAGGATTGGAAAGCAATGATTTGGAAAAAGTCATGGCGGCCAAAGGAAAGTTGTTGGACGAAGTAAAGTTCATGCACCAGCATTGGGGTAAGGGACCATCATTTCCAGCGGCGGCGCTATACAACGGAGATGCCTACACCCGTTTGAATGCCAGAACTTGGAGTCCCGAGACTTGGACCTTCGCCCAATCACACTTATGGATTTTGAGCGGATTGTACGGGACGCTGCGTCCCATGGATCACATTCATCCTTATCGTTTGATGGTGGGTGCGCCATGGACTCCGCATCGCGATTTCAAGAATTTATATGATTTTTGGAAGAAAGATGTTTTAAATGATCTGGAAGAAAAGCAACCCCAAGTTATTGTCAATTGTGCTTCGCAAGAGTACAGCACAATGATTGAAGGATGGAGGAATTGTCTTGTAATACACATTGATTTCAAAGTAAAAAAGGGTAGTGATTACGTCAGTGTTTCCAGTTTTTCCAAACAAGCTCGTGGAGAGATGGTGCGTTTGGCCATGGAAAATAAAATCACCATTCCGTCTGAATTGAAAAAATTGGAGGTGTTGGGATTTCAATTTAATAACAAAATTTCCGATAATCAAAACTGGATTTATGTCAAATGAACCTTGGTTTGATGTAGTTTCGCAACGCAAATAATCTACAATGAAATATTTATCAATTTTAGCAGTAGGAGCAATTTTATTTTTTGCTTCTTGTGGTGGTAACGGTGGAACCGTTGAGTTGAAATCAGAAAAAGACAGTTTGGCTTATGCCATTGGTTTGTCTTACGGACAATACCTTTCTCAATTGGGAGAGCGTTATGATCTGGATTCCTTGGACATGGAAATTGTTAAAACAGCCATGTTGGATGCTTTGGATTCTAACCGCACCATGACTTTGGACATGGCAACAGCGCAAACTTTCTTTAATTCTTGTTTGGAGAAGCGTGAGGAAGGAAAAAGAAAATCAGAACTGTCTAAATTTGAGGGCAATAAGCAAAAAGGAAAAGATTTTTTGGAGAAAAATAAAAGCCAAGAAGGAGTGCAGGTTACAGCAAGTGGTTTGCAGTACAAAGTCACCAAAAAATCCAATTCAGGTAAAAAACCATTGCCTACTGACGTAATCAATGTGCATTACACCTTGAAGAATATCAATGGTGATATCATCGAGTCCAGCAAAGAGTCTGGTGTTCCCGCAGAGTTTCCTTTGAATCAAGTTATTCCAGGATGGACAGAAGGTATGCAATTGTTGGAGGCAGGTGATCAAGCAGTATTGTATGTGCCATTTGATTTGGCTTATGGCGAGCGCGGTGGAAGAGGCATTGAGCCATTTTCAACTTTGATCTTTGAGATAGAGTTAATCTGTATCGGTGAAGGTTGCGCAGGAACTAAAAAATAATAAACCCTCAACTAAATAATTGAAATGAAAAAAGTATTCGGAAGTATTTTGGTAGCGTTGATGTTGTTGAACTCATTCAGTGCGGACGCCCAGACAAAGGATAAAAACAAAAAATCAAAAAAGGAATCCACTATGAGTAACAATGATTCGCTTTCTTATGCATTGGGCGTAAGCATAGGCAACAATTTGAAGCAAGCAGGTGTTGTAGAGTTGAACACCACCATTTTGGGAGAGGCCATGAAGGCAGCTTTGGCTGGACAACCAACCAGCATGAATGAAGAGCAATGCAACATGGTTATCCAACAAGAGTTGGGTAAATTGGCAGAGGCCAAGTCGGCTGAGGCACGCAAAGGTGGAGAGGAGTTTTTGGAAAAGAACAAAGCTAACGCGGGTATTCAAGTTACCGCTTCAGGTTTACAGTACAAGACCAATGTTGAAGGAACTGGTTTAGCTCCAGATGCTACAGATGAGGTTACAGTTCATTACGAAGGACGTTTGACTGACGGAACCATTTTTGATTCATCTATCAAGCGCGGTGAGCCAGCAACATTTGGTTTGAACCAAGTTATCCCAGGATGGACAGAAGGATTGCAATTGATGAAAGAAGGTGGAAAGACAACTTTCTTTATTCCTCAACAATTGGCTTACGGAGCGCAAGATATGGGAACCATCCCAGCCTACTCAACTTTGATCTTCGAAGTAGAGTTGATCAAGGTAAACAAAATGGACTAATTCCCCCATTTGTTACAAAATACAAAACCACCCTCGGGTGGTTTTTTTGTTTTTTAATGATGACACATTTTAGAGGAGACAGTTCATGGTTTTTGACGTCGCACCGCGGAAGCGAGGAAGTAGTGAAATTTCGATTGGGTAACATCATGCGGAAAGCGCTTGTCGTTACGAGCGAAGCGAAACTTTCCGCATGATGTCCAAGAGCAATTTCACCCGAGCGTCCCGAAGCATCGGGACGGTGCGACTTGATTTTTTGTTTCACTTTTTGATCAAGCAAAAAGTGAAGGATGATTTTTGTTAATGATTTTCTTTTAAACCCTCAACTCCCCAAAACCGCATTCTCAATAATCTGAACAGCTTCTTCCATCTGCTCAGCAGTGATGCATAAGGGTGGGGCAAAGCGAATAATATTGCCATGCGTAGGTTTCGCCAATAATCCCAATTCCGCCATCTTCACACAGATGTCCCATGCAGCATGTGACTCTTCATTGTCATTAATGACAATGGCGTTCAATAATCCCTTACCACGAACCAATACTATTTTATCCGTCTTGGCTTTTAAAGCCTCCATGGCTGCGCGAAATTGTTGTCCCAATTGCTCTGCATTTTCTGCCATTTGCTCATCTTTGAGTACCTGCAAGGCTTCCATGGCCACAACACATGCCAATGGATTGCCACCGTAGGTTGAACCATGTTCGCCTGGTTTGATGGTCAACATGATTTCATCATTGGCCAACACCGCACTGACCGGCATGGTGCCACCGGACAATGCTTTGCCCAAGATTAAAATATCCGGCTTCACTTCCTCATGGTCACAAGCCAACATGCGTCCTGTTCTGGCCAATCCAGTCTGTACCTCATCGGCAATCATCAATACATTGTAGCGGGTGCACAATTCACGAACCCCCTTTAAATATCCTTCATGGGGAACAACAACTCCAGCCTCTCCTTGAATAGGCTCAAACATGAACCCCGCAACATTGGGGTTGTTTTTCAATACATCTTCCAAGGCATTTAAATCATTGTAAGGAATGCGCAAATATCCTGTCATGTAGGGACCAAATCCCGCATAGCTGCTGGGATCATTGCTGGAACTGATAGCGGCCAATGTACGACCCCAAAAATTTCCATCTACAAATACCATTTGCGCTTCATTGTCTGGAATGCCCTTTACGGTATATCCCCACTTGCGGGCCAATTTCACTGCAGTCTCACCACCCTCAACACCTGTGTTCATGGGCAATACTTTGTCGTATCCAAAAAATTCTGTTATGTATTTTTCGTAAACACCCAACTGACTGCTGTAAAATGCCCTAGAGGTCAAAGTCAACTTTTGCGCTTGCTCAATAAATTTTGAAATGATTCTGGGATGGCAATGTCCCTGATTAACTGCTGAATAGGCAGAAAGAAAGTCCAAATATTTTTTCCCTTCTACATCCCAAACATGAACCCCGACGCCTCTGTCAAGAACAACAGGAAGGGGGTGATAATTGTGTGCGCCATATTGGTTTTCCCAATCCATGGCCAATTGACTGGTCATTTCAGTTGGATTCATTGCAATTTCATTTTTCACAAAGGTAATGTCTTCGTAAATTTGCACCTCAATAAAAGAAAAAGATGTCAAAAAGAACGTTCACCATGATCAAACCAGATGCTACTGCTGCTGGTAACACAGGAAAAATTATCGACAAAATCATCGAGGCTGGTTTCAGCATCAAGGCGATGAAATGGACAAAATTGAGCTTAGCAGATGCTCAAAAATTTTATGAAGTACATGCTGAGCGCCCTTTCTACGGAGAGTTGTGTGAGTACATGAGCAGCGCTCCAATTGTTGCTGCCATCTTGGAAAAAGACAATGCTGTAGAAAGCTTCCGCAATTTGATTGGCGCTACAGATCCAACAAAAGCTGAGCCTGGTACCATTCGCGCTATGTTCGCAACTAGCATCGCAGCTAATGCTGTTCATGGTTCTGATTCAGACGAGAACGCCGCCATCGAAGGATCTTTCTTCTTCGCGGGTCGTGAAATTGCATAATGACTTTTAATACAACATTGTGATGAGTAAAATTAAAGTGGCCAATCCCATCGTTGAGATGGACGGGGACGAAATGACCCGCATCATTTGGAAAAATATCAAAGACAAATTGATTTTTCCTTACTTGGAATTAGACATCAAGTATTTTGACTTGGGAATGGAGAATCGCGACGCAACAGATGACAAGGTTACTGTTGATGCTGCGGAAGCTACTTTGAAATACAATGTCGCAGTGAAATGTGCTACCATCACACCTGATGAAGCACGTGTTAAGGAATTTGGTTTGAAAAAAATGTGGAAGTCACCCAACGGAACCATTCGCAATATTGTAGGTGGTACTGTTTTTCGTGAGCCCATCATTTGTTCAAATGTTCCCCGTTTGGTTCCAGGTTGGACCAAACCCATCAACATTGGACGTCACGCTTTTGGTGACCAATACCGTGCAACGGATACAGTAATTAAAGGAAAGGGTAAATTGACCATGACTTTCACGCCAGAGGATGGAAGTGAAGCCAAGACTTGGGATATTTATGACTACCAGGGTGATGGCGTAGGAATGGCGATGTACAATACTGATGAAAGTATCTATGGTTTTGCACGTTCATGTTTTAACCAAGCCCTGATGCGCAATTGGAACTTGTATTTCTCCTCTAAGAATACCATTTTGAAAGCCTATGATGGTCGTTTCAAAGATATCTTCCAAGAAGTGTATGAGAATGAATACAAAGAGAAATTCGCTGCTGCAGGAATCACTTACGAGCACCGTTTGATCGATGACATGGTAGCTTTCTGTTTGAAGAGCGAAGGTGGTTTTGTTTGGGCTTGTAAGAACTATGACGGCGATGTGCAATCTGATATCGTAGCGCAAGGTTTTGGTTCTTTGGGATTGATGACTTCAGCTTTGATTACCCCAGACGGTAAAACAATGGAGGCAGAAGCCGCACATGGTACCGTTACACGACACTACCGCCAACACCAACAAGGCAAGAAGACTTCTACCAATCCCATAGCTTCCATCTTTGCATGGACACAAGGATTGGCATTCAGAGGAAAGTTAGATGGCAATGAAGAGTTGATTCGTTTTGCAAAAACTTTAGAGCAAGTTTGTGTTGAAGTGGTGGAGTCTGGTAAGATGACCAAAGATTTGGCCGTGTGCATCCATGGTGATAAAGTACAACCAGAACACTATTTGTACACTGAAGATTTCTTGGATGTAATAGATCAAGCTTTAAAAGCTAAAATGGCTTAATTCTATCAAAAATTAGCAAAAGAGCTGTCCGTAAGGGCGGCTTTTTTTTTGGACCTATTCCAGCTATCCGTTCCTAGTCCTCGGTCCGCTGCGCGGCCCTGCGGGCTATCCACTGCTATCTGGGGTAGGGGGTCGCTGCTTTTATTTTTAATTTACTCAATGGACTGAGTAATTTTACTCAATGGACTGAGTAAAATAATTTCATCGTATATTCGTGTCATGAATTATCGCCGGAAAATATTTAATTCCATCGATCAGCGGTTG